>NZ_DATERI010000052.1:0-29936 GCF_035271705.1 Buttiauxella sp. | reverse complement strand
CCGCCCTGCGGACACGCAAAGTACGCGGTACAACCGAGGAAGCCTGCCCAACTGAGAAGGCCGAGACTCACCGCAACCCAACCCCAGAGGCCTGAGAGAATACCGGTAGTCAATGCCAGAGAAATAAGTATGTTCATAGCGAGCTATCATAGCAGAGCCTTACGGCTCGACTACGATCAACCGCACAGTTTTTGTAAATCAAAAATCAACGTTGCATTTTAAATGTGATGCAAGTCACGCCAAGCTCAAAATAATTCAAGTCCCAGCAAGGCTGGCAAGTGAGCTTATCCCGATGAGCTTACTGGAGTAAGTGTTCGGGTAAGCGAACGCCGCCAACGCAGCTGTGGCATGAAGTATGAAGAGCTATTCGTCGCTCTCTTCTTCTAGCTCATCACGCATCGCCTGGATAGCTTCACGGCTAATTAACGCCAGCGTACGGTAGAACGCCGTGGTGGAATGCGCTTCGACTTTTCCGAGGAAGGTGCCACACCATGGCATCAGGTAGTCATCAAATAAGCGGACCTGGGCTTCAAGCTCGTCTTCTTGTGATTGATCTTCCAACCATGAAGCTGCAAGCAACAAGGTACCAAAATGATCGGCGGGTGTTTCTGCAAGCGGCATACCGCGCTGTTTCAGGAATTCACGAACGTCGCCTTCATGGCTGCCCGCTTCCCATGCTGAACGATACGGCGGCACGCTGCACTCTTCGCCGACAAACAAGGCATTATAATCGGCGGCTAACTGCTGAGGATCGCAGCTCTGTTGCAGACGAGTCAGTAATTCGTCCTGTTCCAGCGGCCAATGCTCTGCCAGTTTGCCTTCGCGGATCATCGTCAACAATGGAACCAAAAGCGGGTCTTGGGGTTGACGGTAAAACAGTGATCCTAAAATGCGGCAAATAATTGAAAACTCATTCATGCTAGCTGTCCATTAAGTAGAGATGTGTTGAGTAAAAACTGTTGTGCAATAACTGTCATGCAAAAACTAAAGTGTGGCGAATTCTTTGATTGGCGCCATGCCACGGGATTCAAGGAAACCGAGCATACGACGCACTGAAACATTGAGAATACGTTCTTCCGGGAACTCAACTTCTGCCAGAATTTTGCGACATTCATCGAAATCCCCAAGAGTAAATGCTGTATGGGAATCGGACCCCAACGATAACCAACCTCCGGCATCACGTACTGCTGCCGCTATGGCACGGCAGTTTGGGCCACTCCCCTTGCGTGAATGCGTAAATGAAGAGTTATTCAGCTCCAGCGCAACGTTATATTTTGCTGCCGCTTGTGCAATGGCAGGAATGTCGACCTCGAATTTCGGATTT
The DNA here is from genome assembly GCF_035271705.1 of Buttiauxella sp. GTDB lineage: Bacteria > Pseudomonadota > Gammaproteobacteria > Enterobacterales > Enterobacteriaceae > Buttiauxella. The sequence goes on along the minus strand of NZ_DATERI010000052.1, from coordinate 28,612 downwards.
CCAGGGTGGCTGATAATGTGAACGTTCCCGTTCGCCATGGCAGCAATCATTGCCTCAGTGTGCATTGCGCTATCTTTAGGAGGGAAAACAGGTTCATGAAAACCGGCAATAATCAGATCCAGTGAATCCAGCATGGGACCAGTGCAGTCAATTTCCCCTGCGGTATTTTTAATATTAGCTTCAATACCACGCAAAATACCGACGCCATCCACCACGCGTGGCCAAATACGCATATTCACAAAATGCCAGTAATGCGGCGCATCAGCCATATCTGGGCCATGATCGGTGATGGCAAACAGTTTGATGCCTTTGCTTTTAGCCATCTCAATGTAGTCATGAAGGGTGCTATAGGCGTGGGTGCTGGCGACGGTGTGCATATGCAGGTCAACGGGATACATGGCTCTCTCCTTTTATCTCATTCCCGCAAGGATAGCAGTTATCGCCGTTGTTTTTTAGCCCGGCGCTGACCGGGCATACCCAATGGATTTCAAATCTGCTCCCGGCAGATTTGTTGGGTGAGTGAACGTAGCCAACGCACCTGCAACTTGAAAGACGCCGGGATACCCAATGAATTTCAAGCTGCAGGAAGGCGGCAAGAGAATGAGTCCCGATGAGCTTAGTAAACTAAGTGATTCGGGTGAGTGAACGTAGCCAACACACCTGCAACTTGAAAGACGCCGGGTATAGCATTAATAGCCGTTATGCAAAGAGACCTGTCCGCTCGGTGACTCACCCTTTTCAATTTCGCGAATGGTTTTAGCAATATATTCGATGGCTTCTTGCGGCCGGGTCACTGCCGCCAGATGCGGTGTGATGGCAATGCGAGGATGTTTCCACAACGGGTTGTTCTCTGGAAGGGGTTCTTTCGCAAATACGTCAAGCATCGCGCCTTTCACTTTGCCGCTCTCAAGTGCTGCCAGCAGATCGTTTTCGACCAGATGCACACCACGAGCGAGGTTCATGACAAACGCCTCATCAGCCAGTTGTTCGAGCAGTTGACTGTTGATGATGCCCACGGTTTGCGGTGTATTGGGCAACAGGTTGATTAACACACGCGTACCCGTGAGGAAGGCATTCAGTTCTTCTGTACCGGCAAAGCTTGTGATACCCGGATAGTTTTTCTTGCTGCGGCTCCAGCAACGCACCGGGAACCCCCAGGCAGCGAGACTTTCCGCCACTTTCCCGCCCAACACACCAGCCCCGAGTAAGCCAATGGTGAAGTCTTCACGGCGATAGTCTTCCAGCGGCTGCCATTTGGCCTGCTGCTTTAAGGCCTGATAGTCATCAAATCGGCGGAACCAATGCAGTACCTGGCTTACTGCGTACTCCTGCATTTGTAGCGCCATACCGGTATCTTCGAGGCGGAAAAGCGGCACGCCCGTGGGTAACATATCAGGATGAGCTTGCAGCTTACTCAAGATGGAATCCACACCCGCGCCTAACGCAAACACCCCTTTCAGCTCAGGACGCCCGCTGAGCATCTCCACAGGAGGATGCCATACCAGCGCGTAATCAGCTGGCTGGTTATCTCCAGGACACCACTGGCGAACCCTGGCATCTGGAAGTTGCTGTTGCATACCGTCGAGCCAAAATTGCGTATTAAATGTTGGGTGGTGAAAAATAATATCCATGCTTTCTCCATTTATTCTTAGACTTACGCGCAGCATTAAACAATACATTAGATGTATCTAATAAAAAATCACCGCGCGTTGCTGTTTTAAGAAGCAAGTTGTTTGAAGTTTGGCTAAACGCACCGATTTTGCTGAAAAGTGAATTGACGCAGCCCACAGTTTTCCCTACATTAGCGCCCGTTCCAGCAGTCAAGGAACAACAAAACGGTGAGGTGTCCGAGTGGCTGAAGGAGCACGCCTGGAAAGTGTGTATACGGCAACGTATCGAGGGTTCGAACCCCTCTCTCACCGCCACATTTAAAGAAGAGCTCGCATGAAATGCGGGCTTTTTTTTCGCCTTCAGGGTGGCATCGTTCATAGCTTGAGCGAACGGTATAGAAACAAAAGATTAAACTTGACCGAATAGGGTTCAGTCCCTATAGTAGCGCCCCGTTGCCCCTGATATTGGCAACAGAAACAAAACGGTGAGGTGTCCGAGTGGCTGAAGGAGCACGCCTGGAAAGTGTGTATACGGCAACGTATCGAGGGTTCGAACCCCTCTCTCACCGCCACATTTAAAGAAGAGCCCGCATGAAAATGCGGGCTTTTTTTCGTCTGTATTCCGCCCAAAAGGCAAAAAAAAGCCCGAACCTACGTTCGGGCATGACAGATTTAATCAGACTTTCGTTTGCTAAATCTCTCCCGTATCACCACAAAGAACACCGGCACAAAGAAGATGGCCAACAGAGTTGCGGAAAGCATCCCGCCCATCACGCCAGTGCCGACCGCATTTTGCGCTCCACTCCCCGCACCACGGCTCAGTACCAAAGGCATCACCCCCAGAATAAACGCCAGTGACGTCATCAGTATTGGGCGCAACCGCATACGCACCGCATCCAACGTGGCTTCAATCAAGCCTTTACCTTCTTTCTCCATCAAGTCTTTGGCGAACTCGACAATCAATATTGCATTTTTCGCCGACAAACCAATGGTGGTCAGCAGCCCCACCTGGAAATAAACGTCATTGTTCATCCCTCGCATCACCGCCGCTAACAGCGCCCCAACCACACCGAGCGGGACCACCAGCATGACGGAGAACGGTATCGACCAACTTTCGTATAACGCCGCAAGACACAAGAACACCACGACCAGGGAGATGGCATACAGCGCTGGCGCCTGGTTTCCAGAAAGCCTTTCCTGATATGACATCCCCGTCCAGTCATAACCGATACCAGAGGGGAGTTTCGAGGCAAGCTGTTCCATTAATACCATCGCCTCACCGGTACTTTTACCCCCAGTCGCCTCGCCCAAAATTTCCATAGAAGGCAAACCATTGTAGCGTTCGAGGCGCGGTGAACCATACATCCAGTGAGAAGTTGAGAACGCCGAGAGCGGGGCCATTTGCCCGTTGCTGCCGCGCACATACAGATTATTAATATCCTGTGGCAACATACGGAAGCGCGCATCAGACTGCACATACACCTTTTTCACACGCCCGTTGTCGATAAAATCGTTCACGTAGGTGCCACCCAATGCACTGGCAATTGTCTGGTTGATATCCGCAAGACTAATACCAAGGGACTGCGCTTTTTCTTGATCGATTTCGAGCTTGTATTGTGGCGTATCCTCAAGACCATTCGGGCGAACACGCGTCAATACATCGGGATGTTTTGCCACCATGCCCATCAATTGATTTCGAGCCAGCGTCAGTTGTTGATGCCCAAGGTTTGCCTGGTCGATAAGCTCGAAGTCAAAGCCCGTCGCCGTACCCAACTCGATGATAGCCGGTAAGTTAAACGGGAAGACCAGACCGTCGCGAATCTGGCTGAACGCTTTGGTGGCGCGTTCTACGATGGCACCGACACCATTTTCTGTTCCCGGCCTGTCTTCCCAGGGTTTCAAGCTGATGAATGCCAAACCCGCGTTTTGTCCCTGCCCGCTGTAGCTAAAACCGTTAACCGTAAACACATAGTCGACATTGGCTTTTTCAGTATTGAGATAGTGATGCGTAATCTGATCAAGCACTTTCTGCGTACGCTCCTGCGTCGCACCGGCGGGTAGTTGCACCATCGTCATAAACACCCCCTGATCTTCATCGGGCAGGAAGGAGGTCGGCAAACGTAAAAATAGCACTGCCATTCCGATAACAATAATCAGGTACAGCAGCAGATAGCGCCCGGTACTGCGCAAAATATGGCTCACGCTGTCGGTATAGTGATTCGCACTTTGGTTGAATTTATGGTTAAACCAACCAAAGAAACCGGTTTTTTGATGCGTCTGAGGATCCACCGGCTTTAGCAATGTGGCGCACAGCGCGGGTGTCAGGATCAACGCCACCAACACCGACAACGCCATCGCCGACACGATAGTAATGGAGAACTGACGGTAGATTGCCCCTGTCGACCCACCAAAGAATGCCATCGGAATAAACACCGCCGACAACACCATGGCTATCCCAACCAACGCACCCTGGATCTGGCCCATCGACTTCTTCGTGGCTTCTTTCGGTGAAAGATGCTCTTCGGCCATCACGCGCTCAACGTTTTCCACCACCACAATGGCGTCGTCCACCAGCAGGCCTATCGCCAGTACCATGCCAAACATGGTGAGGGTATTTATCGAATAGCCAAATGCCGAGAGCACGGCAAAGGTCCCAAGCAGAACAACGGGCACCGCGATAGTCGGGATTAATGTCGCACGGAAGTTTTGCAAGAAGAGGTACATCACCAGGAAAACCAGGACGATGGCTTCGAAAAGCGTTTTCACCACTTCATGAATGGAGATCTTCACAAACGGCGTGGTGTCGTAGGGATAAACAATCTTCATACCGTGCGGGAAGTAGGGTTGCAACGATGCCAGTTTCGCTTTGATACCGGTGGCGGTATCTAGCGCATTTGCCCCTGTCGCAAGCTTAATACCCAGGCCCGCCGCAGCCTGGCCATTGATCTTCGCCACCACATTGTAGTTTTCACCCCCTAACTCAATGCGTGCCACATCGCTTAAATGCACCACGGAGCCATCCGGGTTCACTTTCAGCGTAACTTTGCCGAACTCGACCGGATCACGTAAACGGGTTTGCGCGATGATGGACGCATTAAGCTGCTGGTTTTTAACCGCAGGTGTCCCACCTAGTTGCCCGGCCGCGATCTGGTCATTCTGTACTTTAAGCTGGCTAACTACGTCGCCTGGGTTGAGTTGGTATTTGTTCAACGCATCCGTATTTAGCCAGACACGCATCGCATATTGCGCTCCGAACAGTTGCACATCCCCCACCCCGTTAGTCCGGCTAATCGCATCTTTAATATTCGAGGCCACATAGTCGGAAATGTCATCCTGGGTGAGTGCTGGGTTATCGGAGATAAAACCGGCTACCAGCAAAAAACTGCTGGAGGATTTTTTGACACTGATCCCCTGCTGCTGCACTTCCTGCGGTAACAGCGGCATTGCCAGTTGCAGTTTATTCTGTACCTGAACCTGCGCGATATCCGGGTTGGTGCCTGATTTAAAGGTCAGCGTAATAGTCACCCCCCCCGCCGAGTCACTGGTGGAAGACATGTACATCAGGTTATCGATACCGTTCATGTTCTGCTCGATAACCTGCGTCACGGTATCCTGTACGGTCTGAGCATCCGCGCCTGGATAGGTCGCCGTCACAGCGACGGCCGGCGGTGCAATCGTCGGATATTGCGCAACAGGCAGCTTAAAGATAGCCAGCGTACCGGCAATCATTAAAATAATCGCCAGTACCCAGGCAAAGATTGGTCGTTCAATAAAAAACTTAGCCATTGTCCAGAATACCTTAGCGTGTTTGAGCGGCAGCGCTATCTGGCACTATCTGGACTGTCACTCCAGGACGCACACGTTGAAGCCCGCTGACAATGACTTTGTCATCCGGCTGAACCCCTTTTGTCACAAGCCATTGATCGCCAATCGCCTGTGGCGCAGTCACTTCACGCACTTCGGCTTTGTTATCTTTTGCGACCACCATGACCGTCGCGTCACCGCGTGGGTTACGCGTCACACCTTGTTGCGGTATCAAAATCGCATTTGGCTGGACACCTTCGTCAATTTTCGCCCGCACATACATGCCCGGCAGGAGTTGATGCTGAGGATTTGGGAACACCGCACGCAGAGTAATAGAGCCGGTCGTCTGATCCACCGTCACATCAGAGAACTCAAGCTCACCGTTGAGCGCATACGGTTGGCCATCTTCCATGATTAATTGCACTGCAGTCTTGCCGTTCGATTTCTTCAGGCTTCCCTGTTCAACCGCCTGCTTGAGCTGCATAAAATCGTGGCTCGATTGGGTGACATCCACATAAATGGGGTCGAGCTGCTGTACCGTCGCCATTGATGAAGCCTGGCCATTGGTCACCAACGCCCCTTCGGTGACATTCGACTTGCCAATACGCCCGTCAATGGGCGAGCTAACTTTGGTGTAGGCGAGATTAATACGTGCATTTTCTACTTCAGCTTTCGCGGCGGTCACTTCGGCATCTGCTTGCTGGGCAGTGGCGACGGCCTGATCATAGTCCTGCTGACTGATGTACTTCGTGCCAAGCAAAGGGACGTAACGTTTCACGGTTAAATGCGCAATCTTTGCTGCGGCCTGAGCTTTGGCAAGCGAACCTTGGGCACTGTTCCACGCGGCCTGATAAGGCGCTGGATCAATCTGATAGAGGGAATTTCCGGCTTTGATATCGCCGCCTTCAACAAAGTTGCGCTTTAGGATGATACCGCTCACCTGCGGGCGAACTTCAGCGACACGAAAAGCGTCGGTACGCCCTGGAAGTTCAGTCGTCACAGCCAATGGGGCTGATTTAACGGTATACACATTGACTTGTGGTGTTGTCGCTTGTGCCTTTGCCTCACCGTTATCATTACAGCCCGTTAATATGCCCGCCGCGAATAAAAGCACGGTAGGCAGGAGGATGAACTCACCATTTTTCTTCATTACTATTCCTTAAAGCATGATTCTTGAAGTAAAAACTTGCAGCCAGTGGAGGAGTGCGAAAACCACCAGCAACGTATTCTGGTTATTTCGCTTTTCCGAAGAAGCGACTGATCACGACAAAGAACACTGGGACGAAGAAGATCGCCAACAGCGTGGCAGAAACCATTCCACCCATGACTCCCGTACCTACGGCATTCTGTGCACCACTCCCCGCACCACTGCTGATAACCAGCGGCATCACGCCGAGAATAAATGCCAGAGATGTCATGAGGATTGGGCGCAAGCGCATCCGCACCGCGTCGAGAGTGGCCTCGATCAACCCTTTGCCTTCTTTATCCATAAGGTCTTTGGCGAACTCGACGATAAGAATCGCGTTTTTGGCCGAAAGCCCAATAGTGGTCAGTAGCCCAACCTGGAAATACACATCGTTATTCAAACCACACAGTGTGGCGGCAAGGAGTGCGCCGACCACACCCAGCGGCACGACCAACATCACGGAGAAAGGAATTGACCAGCTCTCATAGAGCGCAGCCAGACATAAGAAGACCACGAGCAGAGAGATGGCATAGAGCGCAGGTGCCTGATTTCCGGACAAACGTTCCTGGTAAGACATTCCCGTCCAGTCAAAGCCAATACCGGTCGGTAATTTCGACGCTAATTCTTCCATCAGGAGCATCGCCTCACCGGTACTTTTGCCTGGTGTGGCTTCACCGAGGATCTCCATAGATGGCAGGCCGTTATAACGTTCAAGACGTGGAGAGCCAAAAATCCAGTGCGCGCTGGCAAACGAGGAAAATGGCACCATTTGCCCACTGCTCCCGCGCACATACCAACTGTTAATGTCCTGGGGCAACATACGGTTCGCCGCCCGCCCCTGGAGGTAGACCTTTTTCACGCGACCATGATCGATAAAGTCATTGACGTAAGTGCTGCCAAGGCCGGAGGCAATGGTCTGGTTAATATCGGAAATGCTTACGCCCAGCGACTGCGCTTTTTCTTGATCAATTTCGAGCTTAAATTGCGGTGTATCCTCCAACCCGTTTGGCCGAACACGCACCAGTAAATCCGGACGTTTGGCGATATCCCCTAGCAACTGGTTTCGCGCCTGGGTCAGCGTTTTGTGCCCCAAACTTGCCTGGTCGACTAATTCAAAATCGAAGCCGGTGGCGGTACCTAGCTCAGTAATCGCAGGCAGGTTAAACGCGAAAACCATACCGTCGCGAATTTGGCTAAACGCGCGCGTGGCTCGCCCGACGATGGCAGTCACTTCGTTCTCTTTACCCGGCCGTTTATCCCAGTCTTTCAGGCGAACAAACGCCAGACCATTGTTTTGACCTTTGCCACTGAAGCTGAACCCGTTAACAGTAAATACCGATTCAACGTTGGCGGATTCTTTCGTCAAATAGTATTCGGTAATCTGGTCCATGATTTTCTCGGTTCTGGCCTGCGTCGCCCCTGCGGGTAACGTCACCATGGTGAGAAAAACACCCTGATCTTCTTCGGGCAAAAATGAGGTAGGTAAATGAAGGAACAACGCGACCATACCGCCGACGATCAGCACATAAAGCACCATATAGCGCCCGGTGCGACGCAAAATCTGTTTCACGCTATTCGTGTAATGGTGTGTGCTTTGCTCGAAACGGGCATTAAACCAACCGAGCAAACCGGTCGTTTTACCATGGCTTCCTTTAGCAATCGGTTTCAGTAATGTGGCGCATAAAGCGGGGGTCAGGATCAGCGCAACCAGCACAGAGAGCACCATCGCCGAAACAATGGTGATGGAGAACTGGCGGTAGATAACACCGGTAGAACCACCGAAAAATGCCATCGGAATAAACACTGCCGACAACACCATTGCAATCCCAACCAGTGCCCCCTGAATTTGCCCCATCGATTTCTGCGTCGCTTCTTTCGGCCCTATCCCCTCCTCTGCCATCACACGTTCGACGTTTTCCACCACCACGATGGCATCATCCACCAGCAAGCCTATCGCCAGCACCATACCGAACATCGTTAAGGTGTTAATCGAGTAACCGAAGGCGGCAAGGATTGAGAACGTCCCCAACAACACAACGGGCACGGCAATAGTAGGAATCAGCGTGGCGCGGAAGTTTTGCAAAAACAGATACATCACCAGGAACACCAGTACGATGGCTTCGAGCAACGTTTTGAAAACTTCACGAATAGAGATTTTTACGAACGGCGTGGTGTCGTAGGTGTAGACCACATTCAAGCCGTGTGGGAAATAGGATTGCAGACGGCCCATTTGTTCCTGCACCGCTTTTGCGGTATCCAGCGCATTCGCACCCGTGGCTAATTTAATCCCCAGACCCGCGGCGGGTTTCCCGTTATAGCGGGCGATAACGTTATAGTTTTCCCCACCCAGCTCAATGCGCGCAACATCGTGTAATTCGACTTTGGCACCGTCAGGATTCACTTTAAGTAAAATGTGACCGAACTGTTCAGGGTCACGCAGACGAGTCTGAGCAATAATAGAAGCATTCAACTGCTGCCCAGCAATGGCAGGCGTACCGCCGAGTTGGCCTGCGGCAACTTGTGCGTTTTGAGTTTTAATCTGGTTAATCACATCCAGCGTGGTTAACTGGTATTTATTGAGTTTGTTCGGGTCAAGCCAGATGCGCATCGCGTACTGCGCGCCGAACAGTTGTACGTCCCCAACCCCCGCGGTGCGGCTAATCGGATCTTTGATATTAGAGGAAATATAGTCGGCAATATCATCCTGGCTCATGTTGCCATCCTGGGAGATAAAACCGGCAACCATCAGGAAACTGCTGGAGGATTTTTTAACACTGATCCCCTGTTGCTGTACTTCTTGTGGCAACAGCGGCATAGCGAGCTGAAGTTTATTTTGCACCTGTACCTGAGCAATATCCGGATCGGTCCCTGACTTAAACGTCAGTGACACAGACACGCTACCGGAAGCATCGCTGGTTGATGACATGTACATCAGGTTATCCAGACCATTCATGTTCTGCTCAATGACCTGGGTCACCGTATCCTGAACAGTACTGGCATCGGCACCTGGGTATGTTGCGTTAATGGCAACCGCAGGCGGGGCAATTGTCGGGTATTGCGCCACGGGCAAATTGATGATGGAGAGCACTCCCGCCAGCATCAAAATGATCGCCAACACCCAGGCAAATATGGGGCGCTCGATAAAAAACTTCGCCATCTAAAAATTTCCCTATTAAAGGTCTAACTCTGAATGGATATAGAGACCGCCAGCTTACCAGAGGGATTTACGATTAATTATTCACGCGTGTATGTATAAGGTCATATTCCTGCGCTGGACATCGCAAAGTTTAAAGCACACAATCACTGGCGTTTTAACCAGATAAATAAGCATTAGAAAAAAACAATATTTAAAACTGTTAACCCCTGTAACCATTATCGACAAAGAGTTTATTTTTATGGCGAGAAAAACAAAAATAGAAGCGTTAAAAACGCGCCAACATCTGATTGATGTCGCTATCACACTATTTGCTAAAAATGGCGTATCCACCACCACACTTAGCGATATCGCAGATGCAGCAGGATTGACCCGGGGCGCGATTTACTGGCACTTTGACAGTAAAATTTCATTATTTAATGAAATCTGGAATATCCAGCCATACATCCCGCAGGATATAAGAAGAAAAATTAAGTCGCAAAATCAGAATGATGAATTAGCTTTATTACGCGAAGTGATGATTGAAACTTTGAGATTCATTTCCACTGACCGCCGGCAACATGAATTATTACAAATTCTTTATCATAGCTGCGAATTCAATGGGGAAATGTATACAGAACAAGAAATAAGAGAACGGTATTGGTTTAATCGGGAAAGGGTAAAGAAATCGTTGCGTAGTTGTATTTCAAAAGGGCAAATCCCAGCGAATACGAATGTTGAATTGATGATTACTATTATGCACGGTTATTTTAGTGGCATCATAAAAAACTGGCTGTTGCAGCCGGAGAATCTCAATCTTTATGAACAGGCGCCTGACGTGGTGGATAATCTGTTAGTGATGTTAACAAATGCGGCATAGTTAAAGGGCAATGGTGTTAATCACTACCCTCCCATCACTACAAATCTTCGAACGTCCCGAGCCGATAACCGCGTTCTGCTATCGCGTATTTAAGCACTGCGGAAGTTAATACATCCAGTTCAGCCAGCCGTGGATAACAGTACTTGCTGGCAAGAATAGTGTTATCGATAAACGAAGGATGGCACATCACCTCTAACGACTTTTCACCTCGCCCCATAGATTTTTCCAGGGTGTCGAGGAACAACGATTCCGTTATTGCCTCACCATAAAAGCCGCTGTCAAAACCTTGGGTAGTTTTCACGTCATGTTGCTCAATCTCACCCGATTTTGCCGCATCGTAGTCAAAGCGCACTGGAATGCCTTTCGCCTTAGCGAAAGCTTCAACGATGGGATAGATCTGTGGGATCATATGCACATGGTGATGGCTGTCGATATGCGTTGGCGCGCGGCCAAATAATTCGACAAATCTCGCAAACTGGCACGCCAGTTCGTGTTCAATTTCTGCCAGTGGTAACGAGTTTTCTTCCGCGCGTTGCCAAATCCATTTCCCCAATTCACCCTGTTCATCTGTAAGCCCCGGCATAGCCGATAACGGGCGCCCTAGCGTCAGCACAAAGTGCATGCCAATCGCCAGTCCAGGATGTTGAATACTTAGCGCAACGGCATGTTCAATTCCCTGACCATTAACCATCGCAGTCGTCGACGTCACCACACCGTGGGTGAAGGCATCTATAATTCCGTAATTTTGCGCTTTGCAAAGCCCAAAATCGTCCGCGTTAACAATTAATAACTTATCCATTGTCGCCTCGGTCAACTGCCTTCCCTGATAAGGGAAGGCCTCAAAACCCGTCATATTTCAAGCTGCAGGTGCGTTGGCTACGCCTTCCTACATCTCGAATGATGTTGGGTATAATTATTTAAGTGCAGCGATTGCCTGCGCAAAGTTAGGTAGATGAGTTTCGTGCGCAAGCAGCATGTCGCGAGCAATTTTCTCAGCATCTTTATCAGAATGGATGAGTGGGCTCAAGTTCAGTGCCAGTAACACATCGTTAAAATTACCGCTCAATGCCGCTTCGCTTGCCGCAACCTCAAAACCTTTGATGGTGTAAATCAGGCCCAGCACTTTTTCGTCAAAATGCGTGATGCGCGAGCTCGGTGTTGCGCCATCACGACCGATAGTACAGGTCATTTCGACCGCCCAGTCAGCCGGAATATTATCAACATGACCGTGATGCGGCACGTTAACGTAATGCTCACTTTGCTTGTCGTTATAGATGTCGCTGATCACTTCGCAAGCCGCGTCAGAGTAATAAGCCCCGCCACGCAGTTCCAGCTCTTTTGGTTTGACATTCAAAGCCGGATCTTTGTACAGCTCGAACAGTTGCTTTTCCACTTTCTGGACGACAGTGGCTCGCGCGCCGCCTTTGTAGAACTCACCCATTTCGATAGCCAACATCTCTTTTTGCTTGAAGTAGTAGAGCAAATAAGAGCATGGCAGCAGGCGTAGGGAGCGAATCAGGCCTTCGCTAAAGGGCAGATCAAAGATGTTTTTCACAGAATTCGCGGTCAGCGTGCCGGACGCGACGCCATCGAGCAGTTCATCAAAGCGAGAAGTCCCGTTAACCAGCACATCTTTGATGAAAACCATGTGGTTTAGACCGAACAAGTCGATATTCAATTCATCTGTTGGCTCGAGCTTCAACACATCTTTAATGAACATTTTCATGCCCACTGGGATATTACATACACCGATGAATTTCTTGAAATCCGTATGGCGATAAACCGCTTCTGTCACCATGCCGGCCGGGTTGGTGAAGTTAATCACCCAGGCATCAGGGCAGATTTCTTTCACATCGTTAATAATGTCGAAAATCACTGGAATGGTACGCAGACCTTTAAACAAACCGCCTGCCCCGTTAGTTTCCTGGCCCAAATAGCCATAACTGAGTGGAATTCGTTCATCAAGTTCACGGGCTTTCAGTTGGCCCACCCGCAATTGGGTGGTGACGAAGTCGGCATTCACCAGCGCTTCACGACGATCGAGAGTTTTATACAGTGCAATTGGCACACCGGCGCGTTCAATCATGCGCAAGCAAAGATCAAAGATAATATCTTGTTTCTCTTTACCGGCCTCAACATCGACCAGCCATAACTCAGTAATCGGCAACTCTTCGTAACGTTTAATAAAACCTTCGAGTAATTCAGGGGTATAGCTACTACCACCACCGATTGTAACGACTTTCAATTTTTTACTCATAAGGACTCCGATAACTTACCCGTCACCTTTCAAAATAGCGAAGTGTTGATTGCATTTTGAAATCAGTTGGGAATATATAATATAGATAGACATATAAATGTATTATTGAAGATTATTGGCAACCCTCATTAATACATTCACAGAATGTTAATACTTATCAATTAATTCTGTATAACTGTTTACGGTAATGCTGTGGTGTAAATGACGTTAATTTTTTAAAGTTTTTAATAAACATACTGGCGCTGCTATAACCCGACTCAAAAGCGATATCGGTGACAGAAAAGTTGGTGATTTCCAGTTGTTTCTTGGCGAAATCAATTCTTATCTCATTAATAATTTGCATCGGTGTTTTGCTGTAATGGCGTTGTGTCGCGCGGGTTAGGTACTCTTGTGACTTACCAGACAACTCAACCATGTTCACTAATGCATTATCGCCAAACATGGATTTGCTATGCATCTGCTCAACCGCGTTTTTCAACCATCCAGGAATATCGCCCCCTGACTCAGATTCTCTATGATGGCGTAGACGATTCACTACGTAAAAAGTCACCATCTCAAGAAATTCATTAAACTCACCCTGACGAAAGTTTAATGATGCCGTCACAGATTCAATATATGTCAAAAATTCATTCTTAATTTGATAAACCTGTGAAGCAATAAAACAGGCTGGAAATAACGGTAAATAATGCTGCTCAAAAAAAGCTTTGCTGATACCGACATTCAGGATTCGCGTTGCACCAAAATCATAAAAACTTTGATGATAGGAGCCCAGTGGAATGAATACAAAGCTCCCTCTTTCTAGCAGTACCCGTTTACCGTTTATTTCCTGGTAGTAACGTCCTGTTAACACCACCGTGAACTCGTAATAATCATGTTGATGTAGCCCCGAGACACTTTCGACTTTATTGTGGATGAACATATGAAAATGTTGTCCATCAAAAAGTTGACTCTCACGTGCGGTATTGATTTCCATACTGATTACCGGTGGCTGCATTAGGTGCTCCAACTTATTTTATTTTTTCGTGTAGCTCAATAAGTTCTGTGACCAACTCACGCGCCAGCATAGAAGTCATCAGGTGATCCTGCGCATGAACCAGCACCAGGCTAACTTTGGTTTTACCTTCGCCCTGGTCACCTTCAATCAGTTTGGTTTGCACCAGGTGGGCTTCATTCAGTGCTTCACGAGACTGCCCCATCAACTCCCACGCTTTTTCAAAATCACCTGCTTTAGCCATTTTCAGTGCTGCATACGCAAGGCTGCGCGCCTGGCCGGAATTGATGATTAAACCCATGACGACTTCTTCAAGATCATTGGTATCGACTTCGTTATCTACTGCGTTATCTAAGTTAAACATCAAACTCTCTCCCGGTACTTTTAAAGTGGCTGGGGATAAACCCTTATCCCCAGCCCAAGATTTTCAGAATTTAAGATTAGAACTTCAAAGCGTTAGCAATATCTTCTTCACTTTCTTCTTCTTCAATAACCGACTGCGCTTTGTTCGACAGGATAACGAATGGCATGTAAACCATGGTCGCGACACCCAGGTTAAACAGCGCCACCAACAGAGCGGCGACACTACCGTTACTGTTAAAGAAGGCACCTAAGCCGGTCGGCATGGTCCACGGTGCCAGGTTGGTAACCGGTGGAATAATGCCAAGAGAGTAAGCGGCAAGCGTGATAGCGGCCAGAATCGGTTGAACCAGCACAAACGGGATAAACATAACCGGGTTCATGATGATTGGCAGACCGAACAGGATAGGTTCGTTAATCTGGAAGATGCCTGATGGCAGTGCCAGTTTCGCCACCTGACGGTGATCTGCACGGCGGGAAACCATGAAGATGGCGATAATCAGACCCAGTGTCGCACCAGAACCCCCCAACAGGATGTAGGAGTCGAGCATCGGTTTCGCCCAGAAGTGGAACTCTTTGCCAGCGTCAATCGCCGCCTGTACAGAGCCATACTGGTTATAGATAGCGATGTTTTCCAGCGCCCATGGCGTCATGATGCCGTTATCCAGCGCGGTCAGCGCCAGTGAACCATGCACACCGAAGAACCACAGCAGGGAGTTGAAAATCACATACGCCCAGCCCACCACCGCACCCATCGACGCCAGCGGCGTAGAGATGGAATCCATAATGATCTGGTGGAAGTTGCTACCGTGATTAGCAAGCAACCAGGAAATAATCCCGAAAATAGACAGGATAATAAAGCCTGGAATTAAGGCAGAGAAAGAACGCGATACCGAAGTCGGTACGCTATCTGGCAAAGTAATAACCCAATTGCGGCGGATAACAAACGTGAATAATTCCGCGACAACCAGACCAATAACAATACCGGAAATAATATTCTGCCCCCCTAACCAGTTAGCCCCTACCGCATACGCTTCACCTACGCTATAGGGAGTCACAGTCATAAATGCCGCAACGGATAATAAACCGGCTGCAAGAGGGTCAACTTTGCGTTCCTCAGCAAGCGCCATACCAATGAAAAAAGGCGCCATTAGCGACATAATACCCAATGTGCCGTTATACACATTGCCGCCAATGGCTTTTAACCCATTAAGGGTCTCAATGGTCGAGGGATCTAAGCGAATACCTAAGGAATAGAAAAAGGAACCGGCGCCAAAACTCAAAAAGACGTTATTGATTAAGACAAACATGGCCCCGGCAAGGGTCAATGGCATTAATTTGATGAAACCATTTTTAATTGCGTTGACGTGCGGTTGCTTCCCAATTTTCACTGCGAAAGGAAGCAATATCTTTTCAAGTGAATCAATGACTTTACTCATTTGGAATATCCTTTATTGCCGCAAGATTCTTGCGGCCAGGTTGTGTAAGGTCGTTCTTTGACGGAAAAATGAAACAAAATAAAAGTGATATACCCAAAATAATTCGAGTTGTGGGAAAGCGGCAAGCGCTTGAGTCCCCAGAAGCATAGAAAACTATGTGGCTGGGGCAAAGGCGAGCAGCCAACGCATCAACAACTTGAAGTATGACGGTATAAAATTAACTGTTTGCTGCTGCTTTCTTGATTGATGCGACGGCTGCTTTCAGCACGCCTAATCCATCAATTTTGCCGTACATTGCCGAATCAATAACTTCGACAGTTTTACCCGGTAATACTTTTTGAATTTCTGGAAGCATGTAAGCGATTTGCGGCCCAAGTAACACCAAATCTGCATCCTGGCCTTTTTCTGCTGCCAGGGTTTCAGGCCAGGCTTCAATAATAACCGGCACTTCATACTTCTCTGCTTGAGCCTTCATTTTTGATACAAGTAATGAAGTGGACATTCCAGCAGAACAAAATAGGTAGATACGTTTTTTAGTCAAAATAGTTTCCTCACGTTGCAATAGCCTGCATGTCGGATATCAACACAACCCACACCTGCAAAAGCGAATCATCAGTAAGTTACGATTGTTTCTGGTTGAAAGAAGTATACGGCAACAATCTGACGGGGAATAATTTGCAGGAGCCAAAAATTGTCTCTCCTTGACTATCCGTTTTGATACCCTTCACATTTTGGGTAAATAATTCGCGCAAAGAAAAAAGCCCAAACAGAGTTTGGGCTTTGCAAAACTATCACACCAGAAATCAGTCGTAGGCATTCAACGTGCGCTGGCAAAGGGCTGAGCGCACACAATCTTGTTTGCCAAATCGGACGATACCGACCATATCATCTTCTTCAAAACGTGCCAGTGCATCGCTCAAGCCGGACTGAACACCGCGTGGTAAATCACATTGCGTGATATCGCCATTGACGATCACCGTCACGTTTTCCCCAAGACGCGTTAAAAACATTTTCATTTGCGTGCTCGTGACATTCTGCGCCTCATCCAGAATAACCACTGCATTTTCGAAGGTGCGTCCGCGCATATAAGCGAAAGGCGCAATTTCTACTTTACCGATTTCGGGACGCAGACAGTACTGCATGAAAGACGAGCCTAAACGTCGCACCAGGATGTCATACACCGGGCGGAAGTAAGGCGCGAATTTTTCCGAAATATCCCCGGGTAAGAAGCCGAGATCTTCGTCAGCTTGCAGGACCGGGCGGGTAACAATTATCCTGTCGACATCCTTATGTATCAGGGCCTCAGCGGCTTTCGCCGCACTGATATACGTCTTGCCGCATCCAGCTTCGCCAGTGGCGAATATCAGCTGCTTTTTCTCGATGGCATTAAGATAGTGCTGTTGAGCCTCATTTCGCGCCGCTATTGGCGAATTATCACGGCAATCCCTGGCCATGCCGATAGATTCAACGCCGCTCATCTGCACAAGCGTGGTGACCGATTCCTCTTCACGTTGTTTGTGACTCCGTGAATCCCGTCTCAGCACACGTTTTGCTTCGCGACGAGCTTTGATCACTACTTTCTGTCTTCCCATGGATGGCACCTTACAGTTGGTTTCATTTCCCGCGTCACTTTCAGATACGCGATGATGCTGACTAACGGATGAGGTTTGGCTTCCTTTTAAGCCATAAACTGCCGGTTGAGAGGATGCACCAGTTAGACGAAATACGCCGCTTAGCGCATCGTTGACACCTTGAGTTGTTAAGGAATTCGGGATTTTAGCGGTAAAGACTGCGAAGCCGGAGGAGAGACCTCCGCGCTGGATGATGCGGGTAAGATGTTTGTTTAATCGTCCAGTACAGGACCCTACCATGCGCTGTCTCCATTGTGATTAACATTCACAGCCGGGAACTACCGCTCGTGTTTTAAGTACATCAAATTTTATCTAAATTGCAACACTTATTTTACTTTAATTAAACACTCGCGTTTCGTCACGCGCTAATCATGTTTATGCCATACAAATATTACACTTTTATATCAATGCTATAGTCATATAAAAATTGAATGAACAACAGACGGGCAAATTGTTAGAAAATTAAAAATTAGCAGCGGAAGGATGCGGCACGCGAGAGTGGAGCGGTGGTGAGAGTGGAGCGGTGGTGAGGCGGGTAAACGCAAGCGTCACCCGCCACCGTCAGGCTTAAGCTTCTAAAAGCCCCTGCCCTAAGTAATGTTGATTATCTTTAACGCCAGGCAGAACAAAGAAGTAACCCCCGCCAATTGGCTTCACATACTCCTCCAGCGCTTCGCCGTTAAGCCGTTGCTGCACTTGTAGAAAACCTTTCTCAAGGTCATGCTGGAAGCAGACAAACAACAATCCCATATCCAGTTGACCAGATTTGGAAACACCTAACGAATAGCTGTAACCCCGGCGCATCATCAGGTTTGACTGAGTTTCTTTGGTACGCGGGTTTGCCAGACGAATATGCGCATCCAGCGCAATCACATTGCCATCGGGGTCGGCGGCATAATCAGGTTCATCATGCTCATTCTTCATCCCCAGCGGCGCACCGCTGTGTTTATCGCGGCCAAAAATAGTTTGCTGCTCTTTCAGTGGCGTTCTGTCCCATGACTCAACGTGGAACTGAATGATGCGCACTGCCTTGTAGCTGCCACCCACCGCCCACGCGGGTTCCTGCTGATTGCCCGTCACCCAAACCACTTCATCCATCAGCGGCTGATTGCTGCTATCGGGATTGGCGGTTCCATCTTTAAAACCTAGCAAGTTGATGGGGGTTTCCTTGCCACGTGAACGCGCTGCGTGGTTGGAAATAAACCCTTCCCGCTTCCAGCGCACACTGAGCAAATCTGGCGTGTGTTTGATGATGTCCCGCAACGCGTGGATAACGGTATCCGCCGTATTCGCGCAAATCTGGATAAGCAAATCGCCATGACACAAGCTGGCATCCAACGAATCGTTGGGAAAACGCTCCATTTTTTGCAGCTTTGTCGGCTTCTGCCCTTTCAGGCCAAAGCGTTCGTCAAACAGCGCAGCCCCCGCTGACAGCGTGATAGTCAGGTTGTCAGGGTAAATTTCCGCACCGAGGATCCCGGAGTCCATTGGCGGCATCCGAGGATTAGGTGTATCCGGTGCCGGGCCGCCAGTGGTCAGGAAGCTGAAACGCGCAGTCAGCAATGTGAACAAGCGCTCGAGATCCGCTTTATCACTTGCCAGCACATCGAAAGCCACCAGCGTCATCGCCGCTTGCTGTGGCGTGAGTACTCCAGCCTGATGCACGCCGTAGAACGGTTGCTTCTCCATACGTGCGTCAGGCGGCAACGTACCCGGAGAAGTTTCTTGTTTTGCCGCATGCGCGACCGGGCAACCACCCGCAACGGCAAGGGCGCCACCCAGAGCACCCAAACCTTTCAGTAACCGACGGCGCCCCGGTTGGTGGTCGCCGTGTTTGCTATTTTCTTCCATCTAACTTGTCCATAAAACCTAGTCCAGACCCAGAACACCGCGCAGTTGAGACAAGTCCTCAGCCAATGCTGTTACCGGCCCTTTCAGAGCGTTACGGTCAGCATCAGTCAGTTTGTCATAAGTCTCAAAACCCTCTTTGGTGCGATATTTTGCCAGGATGGTATCGACTTTCTTGAAGTTGGCATCCACTTTCGCCAGCAACGGTGCGTTGTCTTTTGTCAGTAAAGGACGCAGCAAGTTTACGATTTTCTGTGAACCATCGACGTTGGCCTGGAAGTCCCACAGGTCGGTATGGCTGTAACGATCTTCTTCACCACTGATTTTGCTGGCTGCCACTTCTTCAATCAGCGCCGCTGCACCACCGACCACTTTACTTGGTGGGAAGGCGAGTTCAGCGATACGCGTTTGCAGATCCAGCACATCGGTATTCAATTGATCAGCATATTTTTCCATGCCTTTGGTGGAGTTATCACCAAACAGCGCTTTTTCCAGGCGGTGGAAACCGGTGAATTTCGGATCATTCGCTTTCTGCTCGTAATCATCTTCACGGGCATCAATGCTACCGTCCAGATCGGAGAACAGTTCCGCAATCGGTTCAATACGCTCGTAATACTGGCGGGTTGGCGCATACAGAGATTTGGCTTTTTCGATGTCGCCTGCTTTCACCGCGTCAGTAAAGGCTTTGGTGCCTTTAACCAGTTCGGCCACTTGCGCGGTGACATAGGCTTTGTATTCTGTAATGGGGCCAGTCAATGCGAGCAGATCGTTTTTCGGTGCAGCCTGGTCGCCCACGGCTTTAACGATAAGCTTGCCTTTCGGATTACTGAGCAGGCCGCACGTCATGTCGTATTCACCCGCTTGCAGGTTCGCCGTCATCTTCTGCGAGAAGCCTGGTGCGATGTTCTCACGCTCTTCGACAACCATCACCCCTTTGAGGATTTCCCACTCCAGCGCTTTCTGGCTGTTATTCTGAATAATGAACTGGGTTTTGCCAGCGTTAACCGTGATGTTCATCGGTTCGCACTGTTTATCGGTAACAGTGACTTTTACCTGAGGAACATCGGCGGCTTGTACCACGAAGGCTGAAGTGGCAAGCGCAAACAACGCACCATGCAGGGCTTTACGACGAAAATGTGTAGTCATGGCCAATCCCTTTAAAAAATGAGTATGTTGTCACTAAGCGGTGATTTCTCACCGCAAGATCATTAACGAACGTTATTTGTCGCCTGGCTACCCAGACGTGGGGGGATAAAGAACAACACCAGCGCGGGAACCAGGTAGATAAAGTACATCGCCACTTCGCTGACACTCGGCGCTTCCTGATAACCAAAAATGCCTTCAAGCAGCGTACCGGCCAGGGAATGCGTTGAAAGAACGTTACTCAGATCAAAAGCGATATCCTGGAAATGGTTCCACAGCCCCGCTTCGTGGAATGCGCGAACCGCACCCGCAGCAAGCCCTGCGGCTACCAGTAAAATAAACAAGCTGGTCCATTTGAAGAACACGGCCAGATTCATGCGCAGACCGCCCCAATACAGCAAGAAGCCCAAAACAATGGCGGTGCCCAGACCGAGCAATGCTCCGAGCGGCGGCATGATACCGACGTCCTGCTGGAATGCCGCCAGCAGAAAGAATACCGACTCTAGCCCTTCACGGGCGACGGCGAAGAACACCATCATAATCAGCGCCCAGCCATGGCTTCCTTTGCTATGTAATGCGTTGTCTACCGCCTGCTCTAACAGGACTTTGACGTTGCGCGACACTTTGCGCATCCAGAACACCATCCAGGTCAGGATAAAGACCGCGATAACCGCGACGATGCCTTCAAATAACTCCTGCTCTTTTTGCGGGAATTCACCGGTAGTTTCGTTAATGAAGATGCCCAGACCCAGGCAGAGTACAGCTGCTGCGACAACCCCAATCCACATGACACCAATCCATTGGCCACGCTGTGTGCGCTTAAGATAGCTGGCTATCAAGCTAACAATCAGCGCGGCTTCCAGGCCTTCGCGCAACATAATGAGAAACGGAACGAACATTCCTGACACTCCAACTGTGAACCCAGATCAAAAGACGTAAAGAAAGGTAAAACAAAAACGATTGTGATTATCATTACCACAAAAATAAACACAAGCGGATTGTTAAGATATTTATAAATAGTTGTATACCCGAGTAACTTCGAGATGCCGATAGACGGGTATAAAAAGGGCCGCATTTTAGCGGCCCTTTAGGGGTAATTTAGTTCAGCAATAACCTGTTATTCAGGCTGCAATTTGCTCGTGGGTGCGGTGTGATAAATCTCATCCGCCTGGGCAAAGCGCTTCTGCATTGAGGCACTTGGTGCTTTACCAAGCAAGCTAACAACTACAATACCGATGCTGCCGAAGATAAAGCCTGGGATGATTTCATACAGGCCTAACCAGCCGAACTGTTTCCAGACAATCACGGTCAATGCACCGATTACCATGCCCGCAAGCGCCCCATTACGCGTCATACGTGACCACAGTACCGAGAACAGCACTACCGGGCCAAACGCCGCACCGAAACCTGCCCAAGCGTAACTCACCAGGCCAAGTACGCGGTTTTCAGGGTTAGCCGCCAATGCGATAGCGATGAGCGCAACCAGCAGCACCATGAAACGCCCGACCCAGACCAGCTCTTTTTGCCCAGCATCTTTACGCAAGAAGGCTTTATACAAATCTTCAGTGATTGCGCTGGAGCACACCAGCAACTGGCAGCTCAGTGTCGACATTACCGCCGCCAAAATTGCTGATAACAAGATGCCTGCAATCCATGGGTTAAACAGCAGTTGCGCCAGTTCGATAAACACCCGCTCGCTGTTCTGGTTAATAGACCCGGCTAACGATGGGTTGTTGGTGAAGTAAGCAATACCGAAGAAGCCCACAGCACACGCACCCGCCAGGCACAGAATCATCCACGTCATACTGATGCGACGCGCTTTGACAATCGTGTGATGGGAATCTGCCGCCATGAATCGCGCCAGAATATGTGGCTGGCCAAAATAGCCCAGGCCCCAACCCATCAGCGAGATAATTGCGACGAAATTCAGGCCTTTCAACATATCGACGTTCTCAATGCTTTTTTGCTTGATAACCGCCATCGAATCGTCAAATCCACCCACCGCAATCACCACCATAATCGGCGTCAGGATCAGGGCGAAAATCATCAGACTGGCCTGCACGGTATCCGTCCAGCTTACCGCCAGGAACCCGCCAACGAAGGTATAAATGATGGTTGCCGCCGCACCCGCCCACAGCGCGGTTTCATAGCTCATGCCGAAGGTGCTTTCGAACAGACGAGCCCCCGCCACGATGCCCGATGCGCAATAGATGGTGAAGAACAGCAGGATAACTAACGCCGAAATGATGCGCAGGATGCGGCTTTTATCCTCAAATCGACCCGTGAAATAATCAGGCAAAGTCAGTGCGTTATTGTTCACTTCGGTGTGAACACGTAAACGCCCAGCGACCAGTTTCCAGTTAATGTAAGCGCCAACCGTCAAGCCGATGGCAATCCAGCTTTCCGAAATACCAGAAAGGAAGATGGCGCCAGGCAGCCCCATTAACAACCAGCCACTCATGTCGGATGCGCCAGCTGAAAGCGCCGTAACCACACTACCCAGGCTGCGACCGCCCAGAATGTAGTCATCAAAGTTTTTGGTTGAACGCCAGGCGATAAACCCAATCAATATCATGCCAAAGATATAGATGAGGAAGGTCACCAGCATTGGTGTACTCATGGTCATGCAAGTTCTCCAGATTATTCCCGGTTCTACCCGGTATTACCGTGCCGGAACGCAGCACAGTTTATTTATAGTAATTTCGGTTTGCGACCGTATCCTGCAGGAAGCAGTTTTAATTCACAAACGATTTAACACGTCATTCACAATAATTTCACCATACAAAAAATAGCTTTTCCCTGGAGGTTGCACTCGCTCACGCTTTTTACGGTTGCACCTGTAGAAAGTGTTAACTATGTCCATAAATCCCCCCTTCCTGCAAAGGATTAGCCAGACAACTTTCTTATTTATTATTTAACAATTCATTCTTTTTTCAGCTTGCTATACGGCTCACATTTAACAAGGTTGCACAAAGTTGCAACATGATAGATATTGCCGGATAACTTTTATCAACCCTAGATATTTACCCAATCTCATTTGAGTTGCAGCCAACACCTATGCAGCTCAAAGGATGACGGGTCAGGAGCACTAATGGCCACCACTACCATGGGCGTAAAACTGGACGACGCAACGCGCGATCGCATCAAAGAAGCCGCTTTACGCATTGACCGCACACCACACTGGCTGATTAAACAGGCGATTTTTAATTATCTGGAACGCCTCGAAAATAATGACGAATTGCCAGAGCTCCCTGCCCTGTTAGCGGGTGCAGCCAACGAAAGTGACGAAACGGCCTCCCACGTTGACGAAGCGCACCAGCCTTTCCTCGACTTTGCTGAACAAATTCTACCGCAATCAGTCACACGCGCGGCCATTACCGCCGCCTGGCGTCGTCCAGAAACCGATGCGGTACCAATGATTCTGGAGCAGGCGCGCCTGCCACAAGCTCTCACCGAGCCAACCCATAAACTGGCTTATCAACTGGCTGAAAAACTGCGCAACCAAAAGAGCGCAACAGGCCGGGCGGGCATGGTACAAGGTTTGCTGCAAGAGTTCTCGCTTTCCTCACAAGAAGGCGTGGCGCTGATGTGCCTGGCCGAAGCGTTACTGCGCATCCCAGATAAAGCAACGCGCGATGCACTCATCCGCGACAAAATCAGCAACGGTAACTGGCATTCGCATATTGGCCGCAGCCCGTCGCTTTTTGTGAACGCCGCCACCTGGGGTTTGCTATTTACTGGCCGTCTGGTCTCTACGCACAACGAAGCCAGCCTGTCCCATTCACTCAACCGTATTATCAGTAAGAGTGGCGAGCCGCTTATTCGCAAAGGTGTGGATATGGCGATGCGCTTAATGGGCGAGCAGTTTGTGACCGGCGAAACGATTGCCGAAGCGTTAGCCAACGCCCGCAAACTGGAAGAAAAAGGGTTCCGCTACTCCTACGATATGCTGGGCGAAGCCGCATTAACCGCCGCCGATGCGCAGGCATACATGGTTTCTTACCAGCAAGCGATTCACGCCATCGGGAAAGCCTCTAATGGCCGTGGCATTTATGAAGGCCCGGGCATCTCTATCAAGCTTTCAGCCCTGCATCCACGCTACAGCCGTGCGCAGTATGACCGCGTGATGGAAGAGTTATATCCGCGTTTGAAATTTCTCACCATGCTGGCTCGCCAGTATGACGTGGGGATTAACATTGATGCTGAAGAAGCTGATCGACTGGAGATCTCCCTCGATCTGCTGGAAAAACTCTGTTTCGAACCCGAACTGGCGGGTTGGAACGGCATCGGTTTCGTGATTCAGGCATACCAAAAACGCTGCCCGTTTGTCATTGATTACCTGGTTGATCTCGCGTCACGCAGCCGTCGCCGCCTGATGATTCGCCTGGTGAAAGGCGCATATTGGGACAGCGAAATCAAACGCGCACAAATGGATGGCCTGGAAGGTTATCCGGTTTATACGCGCAAGGTTTACACCGATATTTCCTATCTGGCCTGTGCGAAGAAACTGCTGGCTGTGCCAAACCTGATTTACCCGCAGTTTGCCACTCACAATGCCCACACGCTTGCGGCAATCTACAACCTGGCGGGGCAAAACTATTACCCTGGTCAGTATGAATTCCAGTGTCTGCACGGCATGGGTGAACCGCTTTACGATCAAGTGGTGGGCAAAATTGCCGATGGCAAATTGAACCGTCCTTGCCGTATTTACGCGCCAGTCGGCACGCATGAAACGCTGCTGGCCTACCTGGTGCGTCGCCTGCTGGAAAACGGCGCCAACACCTCCTTTGTTAACCGTATTGCTGACAACACGTTACCGCTCGACGAGTTAGTGGCCGACCCGGTTACCGCCATCGAAGCGATTGCGAGCAAAGAAGGCCAACTCGGTCTGCCACATCCCAAAATCCCATTACCAAAAGAGCTGTACGGAACGGGCCGCACCAACTCAAGCGGCTTAGATTTAGCCAACGAACATCGCCTGGCGTCACTCTCCTCCGCCCTGCTTAACAGCGCCGTTCAAAAATGGCAGGCGTTGCCGATTCTGGAAAATGCCGTTGCGTCAGGTGATTTGGTTGCTGTAAGGAACCCAGCAGAGCCGACAGACATCGTGGGCTTTACTCGCGAAGCCACTCCGGAAGAGGTGTCACAAGCGCTGGAAAGTGCGGTAAACAACGCGCCAATCTGGTTTGCCACACCACCACAAGAGCGTGCCGCAATTCTTGAACGTGCCGCCGTGATTATGGAAGGCCAGATGCAGCAATTGATTGGCACTCTGGTCCGTGAAGCCGGTAAAACCTTTAGCAACGCGATTGCTGAAGTGCGTGAAGCGGTGGATTTCCTGCACTATTACGCCGGTCAGGTGAGCGATGATTTCGATAACGAAACCCACCGCCCACTCGGCCCAGTGGTCTGTATCAGCCCGTGGAACTTCCCACTGGCTATCTTCACCGGCCAAATTGCCGCCGCCCTTGCCGCAGGTAACAGCGTGCTGGCAAAACCGGCTGAACAAACGCCACTGATAGCCGCACTGGGTGTTTCTATTCTGCTTGAAGCCGGTGTGCCTGCGGGGGTGTTGCAATTGCTACCAGGCCGTGGTGAAACGGTTGGTGCACAACTGACGGGTGATTCCCGAGTCCGTGGCGTGATGTTTACCGGTTCCACCGAAGTTGCCACACTGCTACAACGCAACATTGCTGACCGTCTTGATCCACAAGGCCGCCCAACCCCGCTGATTGCTGAGACTGGCGGTCTGAACGCGATGATCGTCGACTCTTCAGCGCTCACTGAACAAGTCGTTGTTGATGTGTTGGCCTCGGCGTTTGATAGCGCCGGACAGCGTTGTTCGGCACTTCGCGTGCTGTGTATTCAGGAAGATGTTGCCGAGCACACGCTGCAAATGCTGCGCGGGGCGATGGCAGAGTGCCGTATGGGTAACCCAGGCCGCCTGACGACTGACATCGGCCCGGTTATCGACGCCGAAGCCAAACAGAATATCGAGCAACACATCCAGACTTTGCGCAACAAAGGCCGCAAAGTGTTCCAGGCGATGCGTGATAACAATGTGGATGCCAAAGAGTGGCAGAGCGGGACTTTCGTCGCACCGACCCTGATTGAGCTCGAAAGCTTCGACGAGATGCAAAAAGAGGTGTTTGGCCCCGTGCTGCACGTGGTGCGTTACAACCGCAACAATCTGGACGCGTTGATTAACCAAATCAATGCCGCCGGATATGGCCTGACACTTGGCGTGCATACCCGTATTGATGAAACTATCGCTCAGGTGACCGGTTCCGCGCATGTCGGCAACATGTACGTTAACCGCAATATGGTGGGCGCAGTTGTGGGTGTGCAGCCATTCGGTGGCGAAGGTTTATCAGGGACTGGTCCGAAAGCCGGTGGCCCGCTGTATCTGTACCGCTTACTGGCGAACCGTCCGGACAATGCGTTGCAAACGACGTTAAATCGCCAGGATGCTGCATTACCCGTAGATACCACGCTGAAAGCCAGCTTACAGGAGTCTCATCAGGAACTGACGCAGTGGGCGACGGGCAAAGGTGAATTACAAGCCCAGTGCGAACGTTTCGCAACACTCGCACAAAGCGGCACGCTGCGCCAATTACCGGGGCCAACGGGCGAGCGCAACACTTACGCCTTAATGCCACGTGAACGCGTGTTGTGTATCGCCGATAATGAGCAAGATGCGCTGGTGCAACTGGCGGCAGTGACCAGTGTTGGCAGCCGTGCGCTGTGGGCCGATGACAAGCTACATCGTGAACTGGCCAAAACGCTTCCTGCTCGGGTGCAACAGCACATCGATTTTGCCAAAGAAGAGACGCTGCTCGGCCAGCTGTTTGATGCGGTGATTTACCACGGTGATTCCGACCAACTGCGTGCGCTGTGTGAAAAAGTCGCCGCCCGTGATGGCGCAATCGTGTCAGTGCAAGGCTTTGCGCGCGGTGAAACCAATCTGTTACTGGAGCGTTTGTATGTTGAACGCTCACTGAGCGTGAACACCGCAGCAGCCGGAGGGAACGCCAGTCTGATGACAATCGGCTAAGGTTGGTATTTATCGGGTGGATAGGCGATAAGTCTATCCACCCTGTTGCATTCTGCCGTATTTTACCAACAAGACTTAGCTCCCATTTTTTAAATAACCCCATCTATTATATCCTTCACATTATCATTAGTCACAAACCTATCAATACCATAAATAAATAGATTCAACACTTCTCTCAATACATTGCCGTTAGCAAAACATAGGGGTAATCTACGCCAAAAGACAAAGGAAGCTTAAAATGGAAAAATTACCGGAAAGATCATCAACCGCAACAACTAGACTATCCAAACAAAATGAAGTCAATATTGTGAAGGTGACCATAAGCCGCGAATGCAAATATATACTCACCATTGGCTTTGAAACCAATCACCCTGAGGCATTTTACAATGAGACATTGAATCTCTCTGTAGATTTTGGTCATGTATTTTTCTATATCACTAAGCGTGAGCCATTATCATCTTTTGATATTGTTGACACATTTTTCAGTTTCGGTCCTTTGGGATATGGGGAACGTGGGAAGATAACCAATGAATATAATGGAGAAAGACCTGGAGATACTACTTATCTAATAAAAGAAGTTTCACAGATGTTCAGATTACGTATATCTAAAAAACAAGCAGAAAAGATAAAAGCAAAGAGTACTCAATTTACTCATGAAGTTGATACAAAAAAAGTGTTTTTTAACGCATCCACAAATGACACTTGTGCAGAAACAGCCAGAGACATTTTATCTTCCTGTGGCGTTCCCACACCTGACGGACATGGTGCAGTTGTAGGTACCGGCAACCTGCTTGCCGACATGATCACTTATAACCTGTCAATGGTGAACCCCTATATGTGGTTTAAAAATTTCTGTGTTTTATATGGTTCACCTATTTTTTATTATGGGGTGTCCGGTCCCTGGCTTCTGGTTCCCGATCAGTTTGATCCTTTACCTGAAACAGACATACAAAAAATACACGGTGACGTGAGAAAATGATGAGAATATTGCTTTATGCTCTTCTATTAATGCCGCATGTTTTTGCTTATAGCGATGATAAAAGCAAACTAGATATCAGCCTAAATACTGATGAGTATCAATATGTTTTCTCACAAAATGACAAGAGCACCTTAATAAAGAGTGTTAATTTATGGATTGATATTATCGACAACAAGTCTCAAGTTATTGATGAAAAATCTGCTTTGTTTTTCGACCAACTAAGAAAAACATATCCGAAAAATAGCCCCGCAGATGGTATCTTCGCTTACAAGAAAACCCCCTGGGGAATGATACATT
>NZ_DATERI010000051.1:0-12309 GCF_035271705.1 Buttiauxella sp. | reverse complement strand
GCGCCTCTTCCAGCAGACCAACCGGGTTATGCTCGGTAGGCTTCAGGTACTGACCGCGACCGATACGGGAGCGGGTTGCACTTGGAACCTGCAGGATCTTCGCCACTTTGTGATCCAGGATATCGGACGGTGCCAGATGATGACGTCCGGTTGGGAAGATCACCACGCGCAGCGCGCCTGCCACAAAGCGGTTCGGGAAGTTTGCCAGCAGATCGTCAATCGCCTGCTCTGCCTGATAGAGCGCATCCTGCACGCCCCAGTGGACTAATGGCAGATCCGCTTCATGACGGCCTTCATCGTCGTAACGTTTCAGGACCGCAGAGGCAAGGAACACCTGGCTCAGGACATCGCCCAGACGCGCAGAGATACGCTCGCGACGCTTCAGGCTGCCGCCGAGGACTGCCATCGACACGTCTGACAGCAGCGCCAGGTTCGCGCTCAGGCGGTTGAGATGCTGGTAGTAACGTTTGGTCGCATCACCCGTTGGTGTGGCGCTGGTGAGACCGCGCGTCAGGCCCAGCCAGAAGCTGCGCATTTTATTGCTGCCGACGTGGCCGATGTGTTTAAACAGCAGCTTGTCGAAC
This sequence comes from Buttiauxella sp., assembly GCF_035271705.1. Lineage (GTDB taxonomy): Bacteria > Pseudomonadota > Gammaproteobacteria > Enterobacterales > Enterobacteriaceae > Buttiauxella. The sequence goes on along the minus strand of NZ_DATERI010000051.1, from coordinate 11,725 downwards.
GCATTCACGTCGTTGTTTTGCGCCGCAGCCATCTCTTCCAGTACATACGGATGGCAGCGAATCGCGCCCTGACCAAAGATCATCATGCTGCGGGTGAGGATGTTGGCGCCCTCCACGGTGATGGCAATCGGTGCGCCCTGATAGCCACGCGCCAGGAAGTTGCCTTCGCCGAGCATAATGCCTTTACCGCCAGCAATATCCATCGCATCAATAATTGACTGCTGCGCACGATGGGTACAGTGATACTTCACGATAGCCGACAGCACAGCCGGTTTTTCGCCCAGCATGATGCCGTAGGTGATCAGCGACGCCGCCGCATCCATCACGTAAGCGTTGCCCGCGATGCGCGCCAGTGGCTCTTCGATACCTTCCATCTTACCGATGGAAATTTTGAACTGACGGCGGATATGGGCGTAAGCACCAATCCCCATCGCGACGGATTTCAGGCCACCGGTAGAGTTCGACGGCAGGGTAATACCGCGACCGACCGACAGACATTCCACCAGCATACGCCAGCCCTGTCCGGCCATTTTCGGACCGCCGATGATGTAATCAATCGGTACAAAGATATCTTCGCCACGGGTCGGACCGTTCTGGAACGGTACGTTCAGCGGGAAGTGACGACGACCAATTTCGACGCCAGGCGTAGAGGTTGGGATCAGCGCACAGGTGATGCCCAGATCTTCCTCGTCGCCCAGCAGTCTGTCCGGGTCTGAGAGTTTGAACGCCAGGCCCAGTACGGTGGCAATCGGTGCCAGCGTAATGTAACGCTTGTTCCAGGTCAGGCGCATACCCAGCACCTGCTGGCCCTGCCACTCGCCCATGCAGACTACGCCGGTATCGGGGATAGCACCCGCATCAGAGCCAGCTTCCGGGCTGGTCAGCGCGAAGCAAGGAATTTCCTGACCACGCGCCAGACGCGGCAGATAGTGATCTTTTTGCTCTTCGGTGCCGTAATGCTGCAGCAGTTCGCCCGGGCCTAAAGAGTTTGGTACGCCAACGGTGATCGCCAGGATCCCTGACACTCCCGCCAGTTTTTGCAGCACGCGAGCCTGAGCGTAAGCGGAGAACTCCAGGCCGCCGTACTCTTTCTTGATGATCATCGCGAAGAAGCGATGCTCTTTCAGATAGGCCCACAGTTCCGGAGGCAGATCGGCCATTTCATGGGTGATCTGGAAGTCGTTCGCCATGCGGCACGCTTCTTCTACCGGACCATCAATAAAGGCTTGTTCTTCTGCTGTCAGCCGTGGCTGCGGGTAGTTGTGCAGCTTCTTCCAGTCCGGGTTGCCCTGGAACAGATCGCCTTCCCACCAGGTGGTACCCGCGTCGATGGCTTCTTTCTCCGTGCGTGACATCGGTGGCATCACTTTACGGAAGCCGCGGAACACCGGGGCGGAAATCATCGACTTACGCATCGAAGGCACGTTGAGCGGCAGCAGGATAATCGCCAGCGGCAGCACAACCCAGATATTCCACAGACCAGACAGGCCAAGCGCAGCCGTCCAGGCCAACAGAATCAGGCTACTCAGTAATAAACTGACGCGGTGATAGAACAACACACCGAGCAGAACAACGGTTGCGATAATGCTCAAAATCATCATAAAGAAAAGCTCCCTTGCTTGTAGGAGGTCTGACCACTTGTGATGATATGGTTGTAGTGGATGTTATTTCTTTTAGCAATGCATTCACAAAATAATTACAACCTGGTTCACATTGTTCAGGTTTTGACAGGCACGAATAATCAAAACGCCGAGGGATCTGCATCGCCATGACCAGGAGCAGACTTAAGTCAGTGAGAGGGGGAGAGCAGGCACTGCCAGCGCACATACCACGTCAAGTATGACGGGTATAGCTTCTCGCTTTTCTCGCGATCCGGTACACTCCCTGTGTTATTTCATCAATACTGAAGGATTATCCTCATGTACCAGGATCTTATTCGTAACGAACTGAACGAAGCGGCGGAAACGCTGGCCAACTTTCTGAAAGATGAAGCCAATATTCACGCGATTCAGCGCGCGGCGGTTCTGCTGGCAGACAGTTTCAAAGCCGGCGGCAAAGTGCTCTCTTGCGGGAACGGCGGTTCACATTGCGATGCGATGCACTTCGCTGAAGAGCTGACCGGTCGCTACCGTGAAAACCGTCCGGGATACCCGGCGATCGCGATTTCTGACGTTAGCCACATCTCCTGCGTGGGTAACGACTTCGGTTACGATCATATTTTCTCGCGCTACGTTGAAGCGGTAGGGCGTGAAGGCGATGTGCTGCTGGGGATCTCCACGTCGGGTAATTCCGGCAACGTCATCAAAGCCATTGATGCTGCGCGTGAGAAGGGGATGAAAGTCATCACTCTGACCGGCAAAGATGGCGGTAAAATGGCGGGCTCGTCGGATATCGAAATCCGCGTGCCGCATTTTGGTTATGCTGATCGTATTCAGGAAATTCACATCAAAGTGATTCATATCCTGATCCAGCTTATCGAAAAAGAGATGGTTAAGGCTTAATTTTAGAGCCATCAGCTTAGACAGTAGGGCGGGTAAGCAACACGCCACCCGCCAAAACTTTATGGTGGATGATGCTTTGTTTATCCACCTTACGTCGCGTAAGGGCGATGGTGATATGTAGTGGGAGAAGATTATGTGCGAACTGCTCGGGATGAGCGCCAACATACCAACGGATATTTGCTTTAGTTTTACCGGATTGGTGCAGCGTGGCGGAGGAACGGGGCCGCATAAAGATGGCTGGGGAATTACCTTCTATGAAGGTAAGGGTTGCCGTACGTTCAAAGATCCGCAACCTAGCTTTAATTCGCCCATAGCCAGGCTTGTGCAGGACTATCCAATTAAATCCTGTTCAGTGGTCGCGCATATTCGTCAGGCAAATCGCGGTAAAGTGGCACTCGAGAATACTCACCCTTTTACGCGTGAGTTATGGGGCCGTAACTGGACCTATGCCCACAATGGCCAACTCAAAGGTCATCGCTCTCTTGATACTGGCCCGTTCCGCCCAATTGGTGAAACTGACAGTGAACAAGCATTTTGCTGGTTGCTGCATAAACTGACTCAACGTTACCCACGAACGCCGGGCAATATGCAAGCCGTGTTCCGTTACATCACCGAACTTGCGGGGCAATTACGTGAGAAAGGCGTGTTTAACATGTTGTTATCGGATGGACGTTATGTGATGGCGTTTTGCTCCACAAACTTATATTGGATAACCCGGCGGGCACCCTTTGGTGTGGCAAAACTGTTAGATCAAGATGTGGAAATTGATTTTCAGGAAGAAACCACACTCAACGATGTGGTCACTGTCATCGCGACACAACCCCTGACAGGGAACGAAACCTGGCACAAAATTGCACCAGGTGAGTCAGAATTATTTTGTCTCGGAGAGCGTGTAGTTTGATGCCAGCTGCGGTTGTGTCGTAGGCACAACCGGCTTACTGATCACGTAATTACCGCTGATAACTGAAACGCCTGGCGGCTGGTGATTGGCCATAAAGAAGTCATACCCCGGCTTCAGTTGTTTCCAGAAGTTAATGTAGTACGAAGACTTGTGGCGTTCCATATTGGCGTCAGTCATGCGGAACGGATAAATGCTTACCTGCACGCTTGGTTGACCGAATACCAATGCTCCAGTGACAAACTGGAAAATCTCATCAATGTTGGTGTCAGTCATGGCATAGCAGCCAACAGACACGCAAGCACCGTGAATCATCAGGTACTGACCTTGATAACCATGTGAGCGATCAAACTCATTTGGGAAGCCAATATTGATAGCTTTATAGAAGCGGCTATTCGGCTTGAGCTGGCTACGGGTCACGTTATAAAAACCTTCAGGACTCTTAAAATCACCCTGACGTTGTTTTGGACCTAACCCACCGGAATAGTTACAGATGCTATAGCTTTCGAGCAACTGAAACTGTTCGCCCATCTTCACATATAACTCTAGCGTGTGCTCTTGTTTAAATATCTGAATATAAACAGGAGAGCCCATAAGTTGTTGCTTGAATTCTTTGCTGATAGGCGTGGTTGACGAATTGCCGTTCAATAAGCTGGCAAATGACATACACGGCATCAGAAGCATCGCAATGACAAGTGCGATCTTACGCATACTGCTTTATTCCTTGATAAAACTTATACCAAATGCCAGATCGGCAACATAAAATAAGAGACCCGAAATCAGAATGCTCTGGATTAGGCGCGTTCACAGTAGCATCGTTATGAATTTTCGCAAGTCTGAAACGGAGCGTTTACACACATAATTAGCTGTTCAGTATTCTATATGCAAACCATAAGAGTCAGCTTTTTGCGTAACAGCTCGCATTGCTGCATATCCGCGTGTCGATTTCTAGCCATTCCAGGCCCTATTGATGCTAAAATCCTTAGCGAATGTTGACCTGCGGATTAGAACGGAAACTATCCATAAGTCAGTTGTCCCGGTCATTAGGGCGACTAGTAACTTTCTCTCGCAATAGTGAACGGATGCGTTTCCATTTTAATCTGCCTTATGCGTCGCATCGGTTGAACCCTTTTTCGACCCATCCGTTGTCGGCTACAGTTTTTGTCGGTATGTTTAAGCCCAATTTAAACGTGATAACCTTATGATAAAAATCAAAAAAGGTCTGGATTTGCCTATTGCCGGTTTGCCGGAACAGCAAATTCATGACGGCCCAGCGATACCCTTCGTGGCTCTGCTCGGTGAAGAGTATGTTGGCATGCGTCCTTCTATGCTGGTGCAAGAGGGCGACAAGGTATTGAAAGGCCAGCCACTCTTTGAAGATAAAAAGAACCCTGGCGTTCTCTTCACTGCTCCTGCGAGTGGTACGGTAAAAACCATCAACCGTGGTGAGCGTCGAGTGCTGCAATCTCTGGTTATTGAGGTTCAAGGTGATGAGCAGGTCGTTTTCGAACGTTTTGCATCAGAAAGCCTTGCCAAACTGCCACGTGAGACCGTTCAGGCGCAATTGTTAGCTTCTGGTTTGTGGACAGCCCTTCGCACACGACCATTCAGCAAAGCGCCACAACCGGCAAGCGTTCCGGCGGCCATTTTTGTCACTGCTATCGATACCAATCCACTATCTGCTGACCCGCAGCCAATTATTCGCGCCCATCGCGAAATATTTGATGCAGGTTTAACGCTGTTATCCCGATTGACCGATGGCAAAGTCCACGTCTGTCAGGCTGTTGGCGGTAAGCTGGGTGGCCATCCCGCTGGGCAAGTGACTTTTAATGAGTTTGCTGGCCCTCACCCTGCTGGGTTAGTGGGTACACACATTCACTTCCTGGAGCCGGTTAGCTTGCAAAAAATGGTCTGGCACCTGAATTACCAGGATGTGATTGCCATTGGCAAATTGTTTGTGGAAGGTGAGATTTGGACCGAACGCGTTATCGCGTTAGCGGGTCCTCAGGTTAAAAATCCGAGACTGATACGTACACGCTTGGGGGCTTCACTTGAGGTGATTACGGCGGGTGAGTTGGAAGAAGGCGACAATCGCATTGTTTCAGGTTCTGTGTTAAGTGGAACTATGGCTGCCGGCCCACTGGCCTGGCTTGGTCGTTTTCACTTACAGGTTACCGTTTTGAAAGAAGGGCGCGAAAAAGAACTGTTTGGTTGGGTCATGCCGGGTGCCGACAAATATTCAATTACCCGTACTACTATCGGCCACTTCCTGAAGCGGAAATTATTCAACTTCTCAACAGATACCCATGGCGGTGAGCGTGCCATGGTACCCATCGGCAACTATGAACGTGTTATGCCGCTGGATATTCTGCCAACGATGTTATTGCGCGATTTACTGGCAGGAGATACTGACAGTGCTCAAGCGTTAGGGTGTCTGGAGCTGGATGAAGAAGATTTAGCGCTTTGTACCTATGTTTGCCCTGGGAAATACGAATACGGCCCAGTGCTACGCGAGGTATTAACCCGCATCGAGCAGGAAGGATAAGTCATGGGCTTGAAGCAAATATTTGAAAAACTAGAGCCGCACTTCACTCAAGGCGGAAAGCTAGAAAAATACTATCCACTCTTTGAAGCGACGGCGACATTGTTCTATACACCAGGCATCGTTACGCCTGGGGCTTCCCATGTTCGTGATGCTATCGATCTGAAACGCATGATGATCCTGGTATGGTTTGCGGTATTCCCAGCCATGTTCTGGGGGATGTACAACGTTGGGCTACAAACTATTCCTGCGTTGAACAAAATGTACGGTGCAGAACAGCTCCAACAGGTGATTGCATCTGACTGGCATTATGTCATTGCGCAGTGGCTGGGAGTTAACTTCACTCCGGATGCTGGCTGGCTGAGCATGATGACCCTCGGTGCGGTCTTCTTCCTGCCTATCTACATCACTGTATTTTTGGTCGGTGGTTTTTGGGAAGTATTGTTCGCCATCATTCGCAAACATGAAGTTAACGAAGGCTTTTTTGTCACTTCTATTCTGTTTGCGCTGGTCGTCCCTCCAACATTACCGCTTTGGCAAGCTGCACTCGGTATCTCTTTCGGTGTCGTTATTGCCAAAGAGATTTTCGGTGGTACAGGTCGTAACTTCCTGAACCCAGCATTGGCTGGCCGCGCTTTCTTGTTCTTCGCATACCCTGCACAGATTTCGGGTGATTTAGTGTGGACTGCGGCTGACGGTTTCTCAGGCGCAACTCCTCTTTCTCAGTGGGCAAACGGCGGTAGCGAAGGCCTCGTGAATGTGGGAACGGGTCAACCGGTCACATGGATGGATGCATTCCTCGGCAACATTCCTGGTTCAATTGGTGAAGTTTCAACATTGATGATCCTGATTGGTGGCGCAATTATCCTGTTTGGTCGCGTAGCGTCCTGGCGCATCGTCGCGGGCGTGATGCTCGGTATGATAGCAACAGCGACCCTGTTCAATTTCATCGGTTCTGCAACGAACCCTATGTTTGCTATGCCATGGTACTGGCATCTAGTGCTAGGTGGTTTTGCCTTTGGCATGATGTTCATGGCGACCGACCCTGTTTCTGCCTCATTTACCAGCAAAGGTAAATGGTGGTATGGGGTACTTATCGGGGTGATGTGTGTCTTGATTCGTGTCGTCAACCCTGCCTATCCAGAAGGGATGATGCTGGCAATCTTGTTTGCCAACCTCTTTGCGCCGCTGTTCGATTACCTGGTGGTGCAGGCCAATATTAAGCGGAGGAAGTCGCGTGGCTGAAGTGAAAAGTAACGATAGCATCGGCAGAACACTGCTGGTGGTGCTGGTGCTTTGCCTGGTGTGCTCCGTCGTGGTGGCAGGTTCTGCTGTAGGGCTTAAAGCTCGCCAGCAAGAGCAGAAAGCACTCGATAAGCAGCGTAACATCCTGGATGTTGCGGGCTTAGCAACACCCAAAATGACCGGTGAAGATGTCAAATCAATCTATGAGTCACGCATTACACCTCGCTTATTAGATCTGAAGAGTGGTGAACTGCTGGATAAAGACTCGTCAAAATTTGACCAGGCTGCAGCACTTCGTGACCCAAACCAAAGCATCACACTTGATGCAAACGACGACCGTGCCGGGATAAAGCATCGCAGCAATATCGTCGAAATTTATCTGGTACGTGATGAACAAAACAAAGTGCAGGAAGTCGTGCTGCCTGTCTATGGCAAAGGCTTGTGGTCGATGATGTATGCTTTTGTTTCCCTGCAAACCGATGGCCGTACGGTGAAAGGCATGACTTACTACGATCAGGGCGAAACCCCTGGTCTGGGTGGTGAGATTGAAAACCCGAACTGGCGTGCACAGTGGATTGGCAAAAAACTGCTTGATGATAATGGGCAGCCAGCAATCCGCGTGGTGAAAGGTGGGGCGCGTCAGGGTGATGAATTCGGGGTAGATGGTTTATCCGGTGCCACGCTGACGGCAAACGGAGTACAACACACTTTTGATTTCTGGATGGGGGAGCTTGGTTTTGGCCCATTCCTGAAACAAGTACGTGAAGGAGCGCTCAATAATGGCTGATATTTCAGACATGAAAGAGGTCAAACGGGTACTGGTGAGTCCTTTGCTGGATAACAACCCGATTGCCTTGCAAATACTCGGTGTCTGTTCGGCGCTGGCAGTGACCACAAAACTGGAAACGGCCTTCGTAATGACCATCGCGGTAACCGTGGTGACGGCATTCTCCAGCATGTTTATTTCGATGATCCGCAACCTGATCCCAAACAGTGTTCGAATCATCGTGCAGATGGCGATCATTGCATCGTTAGTTATCGTTGTGGATCAGATTCTGCGCGCTTATGCCTACGAGATTTCCAAACAACTTTCGGTCTTCGTCGGCCTGATCATCACTAACTGCATCGTCATGGGGCGTGCTGAAGCTTACGCCATGAAGTCGCCTCCGTTGGCAAGCTTCATGGATGGCATTGGTAATGGCTTGGGTTATGGTGTGATTCTGCTACTGGTTGGCTTCCTACGTGAACTTGTTGGTAGTGGAAAGTTGTTTGGTATCACGGTGCTGGAAACAGTTCAGAACGGTGGCTGGTATCAGCCAAACGGTATGTTCCTTCTCGCGCCGAGTGCATTCTTTATTATCGGCCTGCTTATCTGGGCCCTGCGTACGCTCAAACCTGCGCAGCAAGAAAAGGACTAACTGACTATGGAGCATATGATTAGTCTGTTTGTACGCGCAGTGTTTATTGAGAACATGGCGCTCGCGTTCTTCCTTGGTATGTGTACCTTTTTGGCGGTCTCCAAGAAAGTCTCCACTGCATTCGGTTTGGGTGTGGCGGTGACTGTCGTTTTAGGGATTGCTGTTCCCGCGAATAACCTGGTTTATAACCTAATTCTTCGTGACGGCGCACTGGTAGAAGGCGTTGACCTTAGCTTCCTGAACTTCATTACCTTCATCGGTGTGATTGCCGCACTGGTACAGATCCTCGAAATGATTCTGGATCGTTTCTTCCCGGCGCTCTACAACGCGCTAGGTATATTCCTGCCGCTTATCACCGTTAACTGCGCAATCTTTGGTGGCGTATCATTTATGGTGCAGCGTGACTATAGCTTCGGCGAATCAATTGTTTATGGTATTGGGTCTGGTGTGGGCTGGATGCTGGCAATTGTCGCGATGGCAGGTATCCGCGAGAAGATGAAATATGCCAATGTGCCCGCAGGATTGCGCGGCTTAGGAATTACCTTTATCACCACTGGATTGATGGCACTGGGCTTTATGTCATTCTCCGGTGTGCAGCTATAAGGGCGAAAACGTATGGAAATTATTCTTGGCGTGGTGATGTTCACGCTAATTGTTTTGGCACTGGCTGTGTTGATTTTGTTTGCCAAGTCAAAGCTTGTGAACTCCGGCGATGTACTGATCGAGATTAACAACGAAGCAGATAAACAGTTCCATGCACCTGCGGGCGATAAGTTGCTCAACACTCTGTCAAGCCAAGGGATTTTCATCTCCTCGGCCTGTGGTGGTGGTGGTTCTTGCGGGCAATGCCGCGTGACAGTAAAAGAGGGCGGTGGTGATATTTTGCCAACTGAGCTTTCGCATATCTCCAAGCGTGAAGCGAAAGAAGGCTGCCGTCTTGCCTGTCAGGTTGCTGTTAAGCAAGATATGAAAATCGAGCTTCCAGAAGAGATCTTTGGCGTTAAAAAGTGGGAGTGTGAAGTTATCTCTAACGATAACAAAGCGACTTTCATCAAAGAACTCAAACTGCGCATTCCTGATGGTGAAGTGGTGCCGTTTCGTGCAGGGGGCTATATCCAGATTGAAAGCCCACCTCATGAAGTTAACTATCAGGACTTTGAAGTTCCGCAGGAATATCGTGGTGACTGGGATAAGTTTAATCTCTTCCGCTTCAAGTCTGTGGTGAATGAGCCATGTGTTCGAGCTTACTCCATGGCGAACTACCCAGATGAGAAAGGCATGATCATGCTGAACGTGCGTATCGCCACGCCGCCGCCGAATGTACCAGATGCACCTCCGGGGATTATGTCCTCATATATCTGGTCGTTGAAAGCAGGTGACAAAGTGACAATATCCGGACCATTCGGTGAGTTCTATGCGAAAGATACGGACGCGGAAATGGTATTCATTGGCGGTGGTGCGGGTATGGCACCTATGCGTTCGCACATTTTTGACCAGCTTAAACGTCTTCATAGTACGCGCAAAATGAGCTTCTGGTACGGTGCTCGCTCGTTGCGTGAGATGTTCTACGAAGAAGAGTTTGAGAAGCTGGCCCAGGAAAACCCGAACTTCACGTTCAATGTGGCACTTTCAGATCCGCAGCCAGAAGATAACTGGTCAGGTTACACTGGTTTCATCCACAACGTATTGCTTGAAAACTATCTCCGTAGCCATCCGGCTCCAGAAGATTGTGAGTTCTATATGTGTGGGCCACCGATGATGAATGCCGCAGTGATCAAAATGCTCAAAGACCTGGGTGTTGAGGATGAAAACATCATGCTTGACGACTTTGGCGGCTGACAGGAGCACTTATGCTGACAGTATTTTTAGCCACCTTCGTGATTTTTCTTGTGGTCATATTGGGTATGTCGCTGGGGGTTATCATGAAGCGCAAATCGCTTCAGGGGAGCTGCGGTGGTATTGCTGCATTAGGCATGGAGAAAGTCTGTAACTGTCCTGAACCCTGCGATGCTCGTAAGAAGCGTATCGCAAGGGCTGAGCGGCAAGCAAAACTTCAGCAAAACCGCATCCTGTAATCAACCAAAACCTCCCGCATTGTCGGGAGGTTTCTTTTCTGAACACTTTCCTCTTCATTAATTTTAACTGTATACTTATCCAGTAGTGTAACTGGTGCAAACACGTATGCGTAAAATCATTCATGTTGATATGGACTGCTTTTTTGCAGCCGTAGAAATGCGTGATAACCCAACTTTGCGGGATATCCCGATAGCTATTGGCGGTAGTGCAAAAAGGCGCGGCGTCATTAGTACAGCAAATTATCCAGCTCGAAAATTTGGTGTGCACAGCGCGATGTCGACTGCAATGGCTCTCAAATTATGCCCGCATTTGACGCTTCTTCCAGGGCGTTTTGATGCTTATAAAGAAGCTTCAAATCATATCCGTGAAATCTTTAGCCGCTATACGGTGCTTATCGAACCGCTTTCTCTCGATGAGGCTTATCTGGACGTCACCGAGAGCCCCAACTGCCATGGATCTGCAACTCTCATGGCAAAGGAAATTCGCCAGGCAATTTCAGATGAACTTAACCTCACCGCATCAGCAGGTATTGCGCCGGTTAAATTCCTCGCCAAAATCGCCTCTGACCTGAATAAACCTAACGGGCAATTCTTGATAACTCCTGAGGAGATCCCCGCATTTTTGCAAACCTTACCGCTTGGAAAAATCCCTGGTGTTGGGAAAGTCACAGCAGGCAAATTGGAAAGCCTGGGGTTGCGCACCTGTGCCGATGTGCAGAAGACGGATTTAGCTTCATTACTCAAGCGGTTTGGCAAGTTTGGCCGTGTGCTGTGGGAACGAAGCCAGGGAATAGATGAACGTGAGATCAACAATGACCGGCAACGGAAATCTGTGGGGGTTGAAAAAACACTCGCTGAAGATATTCATGAGTGGCAGGAGTGCGAGGCCATCATTGAGCAACTCTATCCTGAACTTGAACGCCGTTTGAAAAAGGTTAAGCCTGATTTACTGATTGCCCGACAAGGGATTAAGCTGAAATTTAATGATTTCCAGCAAACCACCCAGGAGCATGTTTGGCCGCAATTAAACAAAGCCGATTTAATCG
>NZ_DATERI010000050.1:0-46510 GCF_035271705.1 Buttiauxella sp. | reverse complement strand
ATGAAATTCTGCTGCTAACCCAAGCTTAGCTACGCTTAAACCAGGCTTGATCTTCACGCCCGGCCTGAATAATGCCAGAATCATCGCATAAGTTGTTTGGCCGGGTACAAAATTGTCGCTGAATCAGGATCTTAATCGCCCATGAAGGGTAAATATAAAGCCATTATTGCGTTGCTGTTGCTCGCCATCTTGCTGCTGCTGACGCTTACAATGACTATCGCCTATTGGCTGCCCACCCTTGCCGGTATCTGGCTGCCGCAGGGGACACGCATCGCCATGGAAGCAAGCCCCCGGTTTAAACGCGGGGCAATCGTTGTTCCTGATTTGCGCTACTTTGCTGAGGATTGTGCACTTGCGACAATTAAAGACGCCACCCTCAGCCATCCCCAACGCTGGCGTATCCATCTTGATACGCTCAATCTTAACGTTGATTGCCTCAGTAAAATGCCGCTTGACCAGTCGGGCCCTGCGGCACCCCGCACGCTGTCTGAATGGCAATCAATGCTTCCTGAAAGCCTTATCACTGTCGCCCGTGTCAACATAACCCCGTTTCAGCAGTTCTCCGGTGCCTTACGCCTTACCCTCACACCACAGCAGCAATCACTTCATTATTCAGGCCCTTCTTTAAGTGTAGATGCGCAACTGAACGGCCAGTTATTAGAGTTAAAAAAGTTAAAGATTCAGGCGATAGCGGGGATGGAACCGATTGAACTGGCGGGCGAGATAACGTTGCCGCCGCTCACTACCAGCTTGCCGGAAGAAGGCCATCTCGCAACAAAATTACGCATTCCACAAGAACCAGAACTGGTTGATGTGGCACTGGCCTGGAAGGCCGAAGAGGGGGCATTTACCCTGGCAAAACCGGGGGCGGCTGAACCGTTGGTGACTCTGCCCTGGACGGTTAGCGACACTATTTTTGAAGTGAATGGTGGGCGGTGGTTCTGGCCGTATACCGCGGTACCACTGCGCGGCGGGATAGCGTTACGGGTGGATGACTGGAAAAAAGGTCTGGAAAACGCGGTCATCAGCGGCCGGATGAATGTCATCACCGAGGGCCGTGCAGGTAAAGCGAATGCGGTGCTCAATATTGGCCCTGGCAAACTCAGTCTGATAAACAGCGCATTGCCAGTGCAGTTAACCGGTGAGGCAAAACAGGATGGCATGGTGTTTTATGCCGTGTTACCGGGGGAAATTAGCGGGGCGATTGCCGACCCTCAACTGCATTTCCTGCCAGGTGCACTGCTACGTTCACGCGGGCGTGTTATCGACGCTCTGGATGTGGATGAAATTCGCTGGCCACTTGCGGGTGTGCGCATTTCGCAACAAGGTGTGGATGGGCGCTTGCAGGCTATCGTTCGCGCTCATGAGAATCAGACGGGCAACTTCGTGCTCCATCTGGATGGCCAGGCGGACAACTTTTTGCCGGATGCAGGTTTGTGGCGCTGGAAATATTGGGGTAATGGCGAATTCACACCGATGCAAGCGAGCTGGGATGTGCGTGGCTATGGTGAGTGGCGTGACAGTGTTATTGAGTTAACGTCGCTTTCGACTGGCTTTGACAAACTTGAGTACGGTTCAATGCTCGTCACCGAACCGCGCCTGAAACTCGACAAACCGCTGCACTGGCAACGCGATGAAGCTGCCCCTTCCTTTGATGGCGCATTCACGTTAAATGCCGGTAAAACGACTTTCAGCGGTGGAAGCACGTTGCCGCCGTCGGTGTTAACGTTCAGCGTTAGTGGTAAAGATCCTGCTTCGTTCCAGTATGAAGGTAACCTGCGTGCGGGTGATATTGGGCCGGTGCAGGTGAATGGCCGTTGGGATGGGGTGCGACTGCGTGGTAACGCCTGGTGGCCACAACAAGTGCTGACAGTATTCCAGCCGCTTCTCCCGGTTGACTGGAAAATGCTCTTAAAAGACGGAACCTTGTATTCGCAAGTGGCTTTTTCCGCAGCAGTGGGTCAGGGATTTGAGGCCGGTGGGCATGGTGTGGTGAAAAATGGCAGTGTCTGGATGCCGGATAACCAAATTAACGGTGTCGATTTTGTACTGCCATTCCGCTTTAGCCATAGCACCTGGCAGTTAGGGACAGACGGGCCAGTGACGCTGCGCATTGCCGAAGTCAAAAACCAGGTCACGTCGACCCATATCACCGCGGATCTTGAAGGCTGGTATCCGTGGAGTGAAGCACAACCGCTGATGCTCAGTAATGTTAACGTCGATATTCTGGGTGGGAAATTGCGTGTGCAACAACTGCGCCTGCCACAACGTGACGTCGCCTTGCTACGCTTGGAAAACATTTCATCGAGTGAATTGGTTTCTGCGGTCAATCCCAAACAGTTCGCCATGTCCGGGCGGGTGAACGGCGCGCTGCCGCTGTGGCTTAATCATCCACAATGGATAATCAAAGACGGTTGGCTGACAAACCCCGGGCCGCTGACATTACGCCTGGATAAAGACATGGCGGATGCTATTGTCAAGAACAACATTGCCGCAGGTGTTGCTGTTAACTGGTTGCGATATATGGAAATTTCTCATTCCTGGACCCATATTAATTTAGATAACCTTGGCGTGTTAACTTTTCAGGCAAATGTGCAAGGGATGAGTCAGGTTGAAGGGAAAAGGCACGCAGTACGGCTGAATTATAGCCATCAGGAAAACCTCTTTACGCTTTGGCGCAGCCTGCGATTTGGGGATAATTTGCAAACCTGGCTTGAGCAAAATGCCGCGCTACCTACCGTATCACCTACCGCACTGCCGGATGTGCGTTGTCAGACACGCGATAAAGCTTGTGAGGAAACACAATGAAGATTGTCATCGCAACACTCCTGGTAACAGGGATTGCCACATTATCAGGATGCACTCCGCGTATCGAAGTTGCGGCGCCAAAAGAACCCATCACCATTAATATGAACGTAAAAATTGAGCATGAAATTCATATTAAAGTCGATAAAGACGTTGAAACGTTGCTTAAGAACCGCAGCGATTTGTTCGGTACGGAGTGAGCGTCATGGAAAATTTCGTTAAAGGCATTTTATTGGCGAGCATGTTGTTTAGCAGCCAGGTATTGGCGTTAACTTTATCCGAAGCCCGCCAGCAAGGGCGTGTAGGGGAGACACTCAGCGGTTTTATTGCCCCTATCAAACAGGACAAAGAAACGCTGGAGTTGGTGAACCGTATTAATGAAGCGCGTTCGGAAAATTATCAGAAGCTGGCGGAAAGCAACAATATATCGGCAAATCAAGTCGCTGAACGGGTGGGTCAAAAACTGGTGGAGCGGGCCCACCCGGGTGAGTATGTGCGCGGTATTAACGGGCAGTGGATGAAAAAGTAACGTGCTCGACAACATTGCTCGTTAACGGAGCGAGTTAATTTTTATTCTATTTGCCTCCTCTCTCTTATAGTCCTTCAGGTATAGTCCTTCAGGTTCGGTATCTCCTCAGAAAGCACATGTATCTCTAAAAAGTGGGTTTTTGATTATTTTTTAATCAAAAAATGCTCATTAACCCCCCCAGGGATTTGTTAAATACTTAGTGTTTACCTCCATAGAAAACGTAACTAACAGATTTAATATCTGAAAAATGACATTAAATTAGCATATCACGCCAAATTGTGATCTTTATACTGTTTTTCATCAGATTCACAAATCAGAAACATTCAGAAATCGAAAAATAATTTATTGAGCGTAGAGCAAAAAGAACCTATATTGGCCGCGTTTTTTACATGGTGCTCGGTTTTTCTAATTCATTTAATCAGCTGCGAAATTAATAATTTAGCAGTTGTAGGAGAGATATGATGACGGATAAAGTCCGTATTGACAGCTTTGGTGCGAATTCATTAAACGGAAACAATGAAACCTATTTGGCGAGACAAGCTGAATTTGAATCGAATGTTAGGAGTTATCCACGTAAATTGCCTTTAGCAATTGCGAAGGCCAACGGTGTTTGGATCACTGATGTTGAGAATAATCAATATCTTGATTGCCTTGCGGGGGCAGGTACGCTTGCTCTTGGACATAACCACCCTGACGTGCTGCAAAGCATCCAAAATGTCATTACTAGCGGCTTGCCGTTACATACACTGGATCTGACAACACCGTTGAAAGATCAGTTCTCTGAATATCTTCTCTCTTTATTGCCAGGACAGGGTAAAGAGTATTGCCTGCAATTCACCGGCCCATCCGGTGCGGATGCGGTTGAAGCTGCGCTGAAACTGGCTAAGAAAGTTACCGGTCGTGCGGGCATCATTAGCTTCTCCGGCGGCTATCACGGCATGACTCACGGCGCACTTTCCGTTACAGGCAACCTGTCTCCGAAAGAAGCTGTCGACGGCATGATGCCTGAAGTACAGTTTATGCCTTACCCGCATCAGTACCGCTGCCCACTGGGTATTGGCGGTGAAGCTGGCGTTAAAGCATTAACCTATTACTTCGAAAACCTGATCAACGACGTTGAGAGTGGCGTGCGCAAACCTGCGGCAGTCATTCTGGAAGCGGTTCAGGGTGAAGGCGGCGTTAACCCGGCACCGAAAGAGTGGTTGCAGCGCATTCGCAAAGTTACCCAAGAACACGGCATTATGCTGATCATCGATGAAGTGCAGGCTGGTTTCTGCCGTACCGGCAAACTGTTTGCCTACGAACATGCTGGCATTGAGCCGGATATCATCGTGATGTCTAAAGCAGTTGGCGGCGGCTTGCCACTGGCAGTGCTGGGTATTAAGAAAGAGTTCGATGCATGGTCACCTGGCCACCACACCGGTACTTTCCGTGGTAACCAACTGGCAATGGCAACTGGCCTGACAACGCTGAAGCATCTGACTGAAAACAAGATTGCTGACAAAGTTGCAGCACAAGGCGAGTGGCTGAAAGGCCATCTGGCTGACATGCAGAAACGTTACCCGGTTATTGGCCAGGTTCGTGGTCTGGGCCTGATGATCGGTATTGAGATTGTTAAGCCAAACGAAGCCAAAGATCATATGGGTTGCTACCCAGCTGACGCTGAATTGTCCGCATTGCTGCAGAAAAACTGCTTCAAAGCTGGGCTGATTCTGGAGCGTGGCGGCCGTAACGGCTGTGTGCTGCGTCTGTTACCTTCTTTGCTTATCACTAACGATGAGCTGGCTATTTTCCTCGACAAATTTGAGCAGGCGCTGTTGGCGTCCGGCATCAAACCTGTCTGAGTGGAGCGTATGACCACGATGTCTGATTTAAACCCGATTCTGGCAGGCTCAGCGCAAAGCACTGAGGCCTACCAGCAGGCGATTGCACAGACCAGCGCGGCTGTTGTGCAGTGGCTACAGCAACCTGAGATGTATCAGGGCAAAAGCGTTGCTGAACTGCGTGAGCGCATTCAACTGGATTTTAATCCACAGGGCCTGGGCAACCAGGCTGCTATTGAACGTGCCATCGAGTTCTTCTTAAAAGACAGCCTGTCGGTGCATCACCCACAGTGTGTCGCGCATTTGCATTGCCCAAGTCTGGTCATTAGCCAGGCGGCTGAAGTGCTGATCAACGCCACCAACCAGAGCATGGACTCCTGGGACCAAAGTCCTTCAGCGACCATCATCGAGATGAAGCTGATTGAATGGCTGCGTGCTCAGGTCGGTTATCAGGCAGGCGACGCTGGCGTATTCACCAGTGGCGGCACCCAAAGTAACCTGATGGGCCTGATGTTGGCTCGTGATGCGTTCTTTGCCCGCCAGGGTCACTCCATCCAACAGGATGGTTTGATCGGTGATCTGAGAAAAATTAAAGTACTGTGTTCTGAAAATGCCCATTTCTCGGTGCAGAAGAACATGGCTTTGATGGGTCTCGGGTACCAGTCTGTAACGTTGGTCAAAACTGACGAATTCGCGCGTATGGATCTTAACGATCTGCGTGAAAAAGTGGCTCAAGCTCAGGCTAACGGCGAACAGATCCTCGCGATTGTGGCGACTGCCGGGACGACCGATGCAGGCGCTATCGACCCACTGCGCGAAATTGCTTCACTTGCGGCACAGCACCAGATTTGGGTGCACGTTGATGCGGCGTGGGGCGGTGCATTGCTGATGTCCGAGCAATATCGTGACTATCTGGACGGTATTGAATTAGTGGATTCCATTACTTTGGACTTCCACAAGCAATTCTTCCAGACCATCAGCTGCGGTGCATTCTTGCTCAAAGAAGCCCGTCACTATGAGTTGATGCGCTACCAGGCGGCTTATCTGAACTCTGAGTTCGATGAAGCGCAGGGCGTGCCAAATCTGGTGTCCAAATCTTTGCAGACGACTCGCCGTTTCGATGCGTTGAAACTGTGGATGGGTCTGGAAGCTTTGGGTCAGAAGCAATATGCCGCGATCATCGATCATGGTGTGACGCTTGCTCAGCAAGTTGCGCAGTATGTGACTGAACAGCCTTCTCTGGAACTGGTGATGAAACCACAACTGGCGAGTGTGTTGTTCCGTTTCCGTCCTGAGCAATTGGCTAACGGTAGCGATGCGGCTATCGCGCTGCTAAACCAGAAGATTGGTGATGCATTGTTAGATTCAGGTCGTGCCAACGTCGGTGTGACCGAGCACAACGGTGTTACCTGTCTGAAAATGACCTTGCTGAACCCAACTGTTACGCTTGAGGATATTAAACTCCTGCTGGCGTTAGTTGAGAAGACCGCACAACCGTTGCTGGTCGGCTAAATAGAATGGGCGGTTAACGCCGCCCATTTAGACTCCTGTCTCTTACCGCCTGCCCACAACTCGAATTATTTTGGCTATAAACTCAGTAAACCTCTCAAATCCCCGTTAATATAATTATCTGCATGAATGTATCTCTTCACTTATATTCATCAAAACCATTTATTCATTTCTGAAATTAAATAAATAATTGATTTTATGTGCTTATTTTTATTTCGCTTCATAAAATAACACTAATTGCAAAACAATCTCCATACAGTTAATATTGCCTGAAATTTATATCTTAGTTGAGTGGGGATATTCTCAGCTCTTATCCTATGCCTGTCTGCGTTTCACGGATGATAACGTTATGATTATTCTTACCACGATAACTTTTTATATTCTGAAGTGGTGCTATCCAGAATATGACTGGAATGGACTGCGAAAGCGGGTGTTTTTATGGTGGGTGATGAACTGCCTATTGGCATGTACGTTAATACACAGCGAGTGGTTTGGATTATCGTTTTTACTCTCTTGGTTCTTAATAATCTTTATGTTGTTGTAGCTATGTTTTGTTAAGCAAAAAAAACGGCAAACATGATGTTTGCCGTTTTTAATTTTATAAAACTTATTCAACCAACGAGATTATGCAGTAATGAGTTCGTCAATTGCCGCTTTTGCATCAATCTGCGCTTTACCCGCCACTTCTGGGCCGTAAGCAATACCTTCAGCGAATACGTAGTTCACATCAGTCATACCGAGGAAACCGAGGAACACATTCAGATACGGAACCAGCAGGTCGGTTGGCGTATCTTTATGAATACCGCCACGGCTGGTCAGAACCACAACACGTTTACCGGTAATCAGGCCTTCTGGGCCTTTCTCGGTATAACGGAAGGTCACACCTGCACGCGCTACCAGGTCGAAATAGTTCTTCAACTGTGTTGGAATGTTGAAGTTGTACATCGGCGCAGTAATAATAATCACGTCATGAGCTTGTAGCTCAGCAATCAATTCGTTAGACAGTGCCAGCGCTTCTTGCTGACGTGGGGACAGTGGTGCATCGCTTGGACGCAGCGCACCTACCAGTTCACCATCCAGCACTGGGATTGGGTTTGCAGCCAAATCACGCACGGTAATCTCATCTGCGCTATGCTGCTCACGCCATTGTTCAACAAAATAGTCAGACAGCTGAGTTGACTGAGAGTAACCTGCCAGGATGCTGGACTTCAGGACTAATACTTTGCTCATGGGTGATTCCTTTGTTGTGTTCATTCGGGACAAATTGCCCGTTCGCTATGAAGTACTTTATTCACAATCCGATTGCATTGATAGCGCAATATATCGAACTCTATGTTCGATTTTATTGAACAAAGCGTTGAAAGTTGTGATGTGCTAATCTAGCACCCATTGACGATATACCCGTCATACTTCAAGTTGCTTCTTTGTTGGCTGCACTCGCTCACCCAAATCACTTACTTATGTAAGCTCATCGGGACGCGTTCGTTTGCCGCCGCGATGCAACTCGAACTACTTAGGGTATGCATAAATATCTGGATTAGCTGGCAGTGCGCTGCCATGACGACTACGCAATGGAAAACATAAAACCCTCACTGTCCTCATTATTCTCGCGCCTTGATGGCTTAATGCTACGCGACAGACAGCGTTTCTCTCGCCGTTTGCATGGCTCGAAGAAGGTGAAAAATCCTGAATCTCAGCAGAAGCTGCTCGATGCACTGGCCCTGGAAATCGACACGGCGGCCGGTAAGGTCCTGCTACGTGAAGCCTCGCGCCCAAAAATCACCTACCCAGAAAACCTGCCTGTTAGTCAGAAAAAGCAGGACATTCTGGAAGCCATCCGTGATAACCAGGTAGTTATCGTGGCAGGGGAAACGGGCTCTGGGAAAACCACGCAGCTGCCGAAAATCTGCATGGAACTGGGGCGCGGCGTAAAAGGGCTGATTGGCCATACGCAGCCTCGCCGTTTGGCGGCGCGTACCGTTGCCAACCGTATTGCCGAAGAACTGCAAACTGAACCTGGCGGGTGTGTCGGTTATAAAGTGCGTTTTACTGACCACGTCAGTGAAAACACCATGGTCAAACTGATGACCGATGGCATCTTGTTGGCTGAAATTCAGCAAGACAGGCTGCTGATGCAGTACGACACCATCATCATTGATGAAGCGCACGAACGCAGTCTGAACATTGATTTCCTGCTGGGTTATCTGCGTGAGCTACTGCCGCGTCGCCCTGATCTTAAAATCATCATCACTTCTGCGACCATTGACCCGGAACGCTTCTCGCGCCATTTCAATAATGCGCCGATCATCGAAGTTTCTGGCCGGACGTACCCGGTGGAAGTGCGCTACCGCCCGATTGTTGAAGATGTCGACGACACCGACCGCGACCAGTTACAAGCCATCTTCGATGCCGTCGATGAACTCGGCCACGAAAGCGCAGGTGACATTCTGATTTTCATGAGTGGTGAGCGTGAAATCCGCGACACCGCTGATGCGTTAAATAAGCTGAACTTGCCGCACACTGAAGTGCTGCCGCTGTATGCGCGTTTGTCTAATAGCGAGCAAAACCGCGTATTCCAGTCGCATGTTGGGCGTCGTATCGTGCTTGCGACTAACGTCGCAGAAACTTCACTGACCGTGCCGGGGATTAAATACGTCATCGATCCGGGTACTGCGCGCATTAGCCGTTATAGCTATCGCACCAAAGTGCAGCGCTTGCCGATTGAGCCCGTTTCACAAGCTTCAGCCAACCAGCGTAAAGGTCGCTGTGGCCGTGTTTCCGACGGGATTTGTATTCGTCTGTATTCCGAAGACGATTTCCTGTCGCGCCCGGAATTTACCGACCCGGAAATTCTGCGTACCAACCTGGCGTCTGTCATTCTGCAAATGACCTCGCTCGGGCTTGGGGACATCGCCGCATTCCCGTTCGTCGAAGCACCGGACAAACGCAATATTCAGGACGGTGTGCGCCTGCTTGAAGAACTCGGCGCGATTACCAGTGAGGCCGACCTCAGCGTTTATAAACTCACGCCATCGGGTCGCCAGCTTGCCCAACTGCCCGTTGACCCACGACTGGCGCGTATGGTGCTTGAAGCGCCGAAATTTGGTTGTGTGCGTGAAGTGATGATTATCACCGCCGCGCTGTCGATTCAGGATCCGCGTGAGCGGCCGATGGACAAACAACAAGCATCGGATGAAAAACATCGTCGCTTCCACGACAAAGAGTCTGATTTCCTTAGCTATGTGAATTTGTGGAACTTCCTCGGCGAGCAGCAAAAAGAGCTGTCGTCTAATCAGTTCCGCCGCCAATGCAAGCTCGACTACCTTAACTACCTGCGTGTCCGCGAGTGGCAAGACATCTACACCCAATTGCGCCAGGTCGTGAAGGAGTTAGGTTTGCCGATTAACAGCGAACCGGCCGATTTCCGCTCGGTTCACTGCGCATTACTGACCGGTTTGCTTTCGCATATCGGGCAGAAAGATGCTGATAAACAGGAATACACCGGCGCCCGTAACGCGCGGTTCTCCATCTTCCCCGGCTCCGGCTTATTTAAGAAGCCGCCAAAATGGACCATGGTTGCCGAACTGGTGGAAACCAGCCGCCTGTGGGGGCGCATTGCTGCGCGTATCGACCCGGAGTGGGTAGAACCGCTGGCTCAGCATTTGTTAAAACGCTCTTATAGCGAGCCGCACTGGGAGAAATCACAGGGCGCGGTGATGGCGACAGAAAAAGTGACGCTCTACGGATTGCCGATTGTTGCGGCACGGGGCGTGAACTATAGCCAGATTGACCCGGCATTGTGCCGTGAGCTGTTTATCCGCCACGCCTTGGTGGAAGGCGACTGGCAGACGCGCCACGCGTTCTTCCGGGACAACCTCAAGTTACGCAATGAAATTGAAGAGCTGGAACACAAGTCCCGCCGCCGCGACATTCTGGTGGACGACGACACGCTGTTCGAGTTTTACGATCAACGCATCGCTCATGATGTGATTTCTGCGCGCCACTTTGATAACTGGTGGAAACAAGTCAGTAAAGAGACGCCAGACCTGCTCAACTTCGAAAAGAGCATGTTGATAAAAGAGGGGGCGGAACAGGTCAGTAAACTCGACTATCCGAACTTCTGGCATCAGGGGAATCTCAAGCTGCGCCTGACTTATCAGTTCGAACCCGGTGCAGATGCCGATGGCGTGACGGTGCATATTCCGTTGCCGTTGTTAAACCAGGTCGAAGAGGCCGGTTTCGAATGGCAGATTCCGGGTGTGCGCCGCGAACTGGTGATTGCACTGATTAAGTCGTTGCCAAAGCCGGTACGCCGTAACTTTGTGCCTGCGCCAAACTACGCCGAAGCATTTTTAGGCCGCGCCACGCCGTTGGAATTACCGCTGCTGGAAAGTTTAGAGCGCGAATACCGTCGTATGTCAGGCATCACCATCGACCGCGAAGACTGGCATTGGGATCAGGTGCCCGATCACCTGAAAATGACTTTCCGTATCGTCGATGAAAACAATAAGAAACTCAAAGAGGGCAAAGACCTCACTGAGCTAAAAGGCGGTTTGAAAGACAAAGTTCAGCAAACGCTCTCGGCGGTGGCTGATGACGGTATCGAACAAAGCGGCCTGCACATCTGGAGCTTTGGTTCATTACCGGAAAACTACGAGCAAAAACGCGGCAATTACCGCATGAAGGCGTTCCCGGCGCTGGTGGATGAAAAAGACAGCGTGGCTATCAAACTGTTTGATAACCCACTGGAACAGCAGCAGGCTATGTGGCGTGGTTTACGTCGCTTATTGCTGCTCAACATTCCTTCGCCGATTAAATACTTGCATGAAAAGCTGCCGAATAAAGCCAAGCTCGGTCTGTACTTTAACCCGTACGGCAAAGTGCTTGATTTGATTGACGACTGTATTTCCTGCGGCGTGGATAAGCTGATCGCTCAGGCGGGTGGCCCGGTTTGGAGCGAAGAGGGCTATGCAGCATTGCATGAGAAAGTCCGCGCGGAACTCAATGAAACCGTGGTGGAGATTGCAAAGCAGGTCGAACAAATTCTCACGACCGTTTTCAATATCAACAAGCGGTTAAAAGGGCGTGTGGACATGACCATGGCACTGGGGCTGTCGGATGTGAAAGCACAGATGAGCGGCTTGGTGTATCGCGGTTTTGTCACCGGCAATGGTTACAAACGTCTGAGTGACACGCTGCGTTACCTGCAAGCCATTGAGAAGCGACTCGAGAAAATGGCGGTCGATCCCCATCGCGATCGTGTGCAAATGCTGAAAGTGGAGCATGTGCAGCAAACCTGGCAGCAGTGGCTGAATAAATTGCCTCCTGCTCGCCGCGTTGACGACGATGTGCTGGAGATCCGCTGGATGATTGAAGAGCTGCGCGTCAGTTTCTTTGCCCAGCAATTAGGTACGCCGTACCCGATTTCGGATAAGCGTATCTTGCAGGCGATGGAACAGATTACAGCGTAATCACCACTTGGCATTTATACTCCATGGGCGGTCAAATTCTGACCGCCTTCCTGGAGGTTTGCCATGAAACGTTTAGCCGATAAAGTTGCCATTGTGACCGGAGCCAGTTCAGGCATCGGTTATGCCACTGCAAAATTGTTCGCAGCTGAAGGAGCAAAAGTCGTGGTCGGGGCCAGGCGTGAAGCCGAACTGGCTCAGTTGGTGGAGGAAATTAAAGCCGCCGGTGGCGAGGCTGTTGCATTGTCAGGTGACGTACGGGAAGAAACCTACGCTAAAGCGTTAGTCGCAAAAGCGGTGGAAACATGGGGGCGGCTTGATATTGCCTTTAATAATGCGGGCACTTTGGGAGAACCCGGCCCGAGCACAGATGTCTCTGCCGAAGGTTTTGCCAATGCAGTGGCGATTAATCTGACCGGTTCGTTTCTGGGTGCCAAACACCAAATTGCCGAAATGCTCAAACACGGGGCAGGCTCAGTTATCTTCACCTCCACCTTTGTCGGTTACAGCTTCGCATTCCCGCAAGTTGCCTCTTACGCTGCCAGTAAAGCTGGGTTGATTGGTTTGACTCAGGCGCTGGCCACAGAATTTGGCCCGCAAAATATTCGCGTTAATTCCATTTTACCCGGTGCGGTCGATACCGATATGTACCGTGATATGAATAACACTGCCGAATCACAGGCGTTTATCGCGGGTTTACATGCGCTAAAACGCGTGGCACAACCAGAAGAACTGGCACGTGCGGTACTTTGGCTCGCATCAGATGAATCTTCGTTTGTTACCGGTACCGCCTCACTGGTGGACGGCGGTGCATCAATCAACGGGGTTTAGTCTTTTACGTGAAACTCCGCTTGCATTATTTTGCGGAGTTTAAAAACAATAGTGCAAAATAATCCTTTAATTGCACAAGCATGGGTAGCATCGTTTAAATTCTCGCATGATAGCTTAAATACCTGTTTTTTCGGTTGTTGGTTAACAATGCCAACAACCCACCTTTGAAAGGTATTAGCATCATGGCGAGTTATTCTTTCTCCTGTCCAAAAATCTATTTTGGTGAAGAGGCGATAACCTCTTTACGTATTTTAAATAATAAAAGAGTAGCCATTGTTACTGATGAGTTTATGGTTTCTTCAGGTAAAACGCGCTATCTGATAGAAGAAATGCCGCAAGCCTCCGTATCTATATTTGGTGAAGTCAAACCCGATCCTAATATCGATGTTTTACAAGCCGGTGCTGAAAAATTTAAAACCTTCAAACCGGATGTCATTATTGCACTGGGTGGCGGTTCATCATTGGATGCGGCAAAAGGGATTAAAGTCACGCTTGAAGAACATTATCGTACCCATTCCATTGAGTTAATCGCGATTCCGACCACCAGTGGGTCTGGTTCTGAAGTGACCTCTTATGCCATTATTTCTGATCCGCAAAATGGTCGTAAATATCCGCTGGTGGCGCAGGAACTGGTACCGGACATTGCCATTCTGGACCCAAACCTTGTCTTAAGTGTGCCGCGCCATGTCGCGGTTGATACAGGTATGGATGTGCTGACGCATGCGATTGAAGCGCTTGTCTCGACAGGGGCGAATGATTTTAGCGATGCACTGGCGGAAAAGGCGATTGCCCTAACCTGGCAGTATTTGCCGCAAGTATACAACGACGAGAAAAACATCACGCCTCGTACCCATATGCATAATGCTTCCTGCATGGCAGGTATGGCATTTAATTCCTCCGGTTTGGGGCTGGTTCATGGCATGGCGCATGCTATTGGCGGCATGCTGCATATTCCTCATGGCAAAATTAACGCCATGCTGTTGCCGCTACTGATTGAATTTAATGCGGCGCAAGCCACACCGCAAACGACCGAACGTTATATGAAATGCGCGCGTATTATGGGAATAGAAAACCAAAACCCTCAGTTGGCTATTTCCCAACTGGTCAGAAAAATCCGCCAACTCAATCGTCAGTTTACTATTCCCGCCACATTAAAAGAGTTAGGTTCGGATAAAGCCGCATTTGAACAATTACGTCAGCCTTTAATCGATGCAGCCCTGGCAGATGGCTGTACCACAACGAATCCGCGCACACCAACCGCTCAAGATATTGACCGTCTGCTTTCACTTATTGGCGGATGATCTGGATAAGATTGTCATGAAATAACCAGTTGGTAAAAAAAATCCTGCCTGAAGGCAAAAAGCAATTTACCGAGATGATTACTCTGAAAACCATTCGTGATTCTCACTTATTTACCAGGCGTTTCCGTTATGAATGAAAACCAGCTCCAGGCCGAAAGGATCACCCAGCAAATTATGCAAGAGTTGGCTGCAGGTAAAAATATACTGTCGTCAACACCTGTGAATGCGGGTTCGCAGCTACTTATTCCTGTCGGTGTTTCTAACCGCCATATTCACTTGTGCCGTGAAGATATGGATGTGTTGTTCGGTTATGGCTCGACGCTCACACGCATGAAAGCGGTTAAGCAACCCGGCCAGTATGCCGCAGAAGAAACCGTGACATTGCGCACCAAAAAAGGCGACATCCCCAACGTCCGTATTTTAGGGCCATTACGCCGTTCGACTCAGATTGAAATCTCAGTGGCAGACAGTTTTGTCCTTGGCGTTAAAGCACCGGTACGCATGTCTGGCGATCTGCATGATTCGCCAGGAATTGAGATTGTTGGCCCAAAAGGGCGCGTCGTAAAACCCCACGGCACTATTGTCGCCTGGCGGCATATTCATATTTCACCGCAGGAGGCCGAATTGCACGGCCTGCGAGATGGAATGGAAATTGATATTCAGGCTGATGGTTTGCGGGCCGGTATTTTAGGCCACGTTGTGGTGCGAGTTAGCGCTGACGCGGTGCTTGAACTGCATATTGATGTGGAAGAGGCCAACGGATTTGGGCTTCGCAATGGGGATCTGGTTTGCCGAATTAATCAAACCGATTGAAGTGAGGGCGCTATGGAACACCAGGTTTTATCCCGACGACTGGATACACTGATTGCTCAACTGCTGGAACAAAAACGCCGGGAATTAAATGCCGGGCGTAAAAAAATCCGCGTGTTAATCACGGGCAATAATTTCAGCACATTACCCGCGACCCTGTTAAGTCTTTCGGCGCTGGACCGCTCGGGGTATCAACTCCTGGTGTCGTTTTCTCACAGTGCCAGAGTATCTGAGCTGAAAACCGCCTGTATCAGTGCAATTGATTCAAGTTGCACCGGAGCGCTGTATATCGAAGAAGAGCCCGCTGAGGGTGACGATGACTACAACTGCCTTTTTCTACCTGCACTTTCTACCAATAGCCTGAGCAAAATTGCCCTGTGTATCAGAGACAACCTCGCCAGTAGTTGGGTGTTTCATGCCCTCAACAGGCATAAACAGGTGATCGCCACGCTGAACCCCGAATGCCTGGACGGCGGGATGACGGGATTTGCGCTTCCACTGCTTAACCGCCTTTCAGAATACGTCACAACCATTGAGCAGTACGGGGTTGTGATCGCGGGTAAGAAAATGCCAGATGACGTTACCTGTAACATTGGTAATGCAGGCAAATCTATCAGCTTCCCGAAAAACCTGGTCACGCTAAGCGATATCCTCACGTTGTCAGGGGTGAAAAACTTAACGATTGATAGCCACACGCTGATTACGCCTGCCGCGCAGGATGAAATCCGCCGTCAAAACATCACTGTTATTCAGGGGTCTTAGGAGGATTTATGTATCTGGCAAAAGTCACTTGTGCGCTGGTTTCTACCACCAAGCATGCCTCTTTAAACGGATGCAAATTACTGGTCGTTGCCCGGCTTGATGAAAACTACCAGCCGACGGGAACCGCGCAAGTCGCGGTTGATTGCGTGGGGGCAGGGAACGGTGAAATTGTCATCGTGACCACCGGGAGTTCCGCGCGTATGAGCAACAGCAAAGAACATTCGGTTATTGATGCGGCGATTGTCGGCATCGTTGATGCACTGGATTCTAACGTTTAGCGAGGAAGGGATATGTTTGAGCAAGACGAACGCCGTCCATCACAGCTAGATAGCTGGATAAATTCAGCTCTCACGCAGCAATTACCTGAACGGCGGCTTTCTCTGAGTCTGGAAGATGCCGCAGCGTTAGGGCGCAATGCCTGCATGGAAGCCCAGACATTCAATATTCCCATTGTGTTTAGTCTTGTCGATGCCAGTGGCCATCAACGCTACTTTTTTAGCCAGGATAACGCGCTATTGGTCAGCCATAGCCTTGCTTATCAGAAAGCCTGGACTGCCGTTGCACTCAAAATGGCGACCCACGAATTAGCGCCGCTTGTTCAGCCGGGGGCCGATCTTTATGGGCTTCAGCATGACAAAGGAATCTGTTGTTTCGGCGGCGGTGTGCCGTGTTGGGCAAACGGTGTGTTAGTGGGCGCTATCGGAATTAGTGGTGGGACGGTTGAGCAAGACCTCGCCATTGCCCGCAATACATTGAGCCGCTTTAGCGCAGAACGCTTCGTTTTAACGAGTACGAAATAATCACATAGATTCCAGCGGATAAGCGCCAGCGCCTCCGCCATTTGACAGAGGTTAAAATGTCCATTGCTTCACTGGTTTTAGTTATTAATTGCGGGTCGTCCTCACTGAAATTTGCGCTGATCCCATTTGCTGAGGGTGAGCCAGTGCTCTCAGGTTTGGCTGAAAAACTCGGGCTTGATGAAGCCTGTATGACGATTAAAGACCACGCGGGTAACAAATCTAGTCAGATATTGCCTGAGGCGAGCCATCTTAGTGCATTGAAAGTGCTTTTTGATGAACTTGACCAACGCCAACTGCTGTCAGCGGTTAAAGCGATTGGGCATCGGGTTGCCCATGGTGGGAGTGAGTTTAAACACTCAGTGGCACTTAACGCGCAGGTCATTGAAAAAATTAGAGCGCTCTCTGGGCTCGCACCATTACACAATCCAGCTAACCTTATCGGTATAGACGCGACCATGGCATTGCTTCCCTCAGTTGCCCAAGTTGCGGTATTTGATACCGCGTTTCACCAGACTTTAGCGCCCGAAGCCTACACCTACGCGATCCCTCTGGAATATCAGGAACGTTATCAGGTACGTCGCTACGGTTTCCATGGCACCTCTCATCGTTACATTGCGCAAGAGGCCGTCAAAGAATTCAGTCTCGACCCAACCGACCACGGCATTCTGATTGCTCATCTGGGGAATGGCTCATCAGTCTGTGCGGTGAAAAACGGTAAAAGTGTGGATACCTCAATGGGGATGACGCCGCTTGAAGGGTTGGTCATGGGCACACGATGTGGCGATCTGGATTTTGGTGCTGCGGCCTATATCGCATCCTGCACCGGGCAAACTATCGATTCTCTGTACAAAATGATGAACAACCAATCCGGGCTATATGGCCTGTCGGGGTTATCTAGTGATTGCCGTACTTTGCAAGAGGCGCGAAGCCAGGGCAATGAGCGTGCGACATTGGCCATCGATGTGATGGTTCATCGTTTGACACGTCATCTGGGTGCGCATCTCGCGTCACTTCACCGGCTGGATGCACTGATTTTCACGGGTGGCATTGGTGAGAACTCGGCGTTAGTGAGGGAGTTAACCGTCAAACGGCTCGGCGTGTTCGGTTTACAGCTAGACGAAGAAAAGAACCAACAGACGTTTGGTGGGCAGGGTTGCGTTATCTCAAAAGCCAATAGCCCGCTGGTGGCAGTCATACCCACCAATGAAGAGAAAATGATTGCGCTGGATGCGGCGGCTATTGCTGGCACTTTCTAATATATACCCCAAATAATTCAAGATGCATCGCGGCGGCAAGCAAGCGAGTCCCGCTGAGCTTACACAAGTAAGTGATGCGGGTGAGTGAGTGTAGCCAACAAAGATGCAACTTGAAGTATGAAGGATATGAGCGTGGATTTTATTGTCCAGACATATTCGAGACAACAAGATAGTCAAGCTAACGGGCAAAACATTTTGTCCAGATATCCCTAGTATCATATTACGAAAACATATTACGCGCAGATGAAGAATCGAATCGGTTATTCCCCTGCGTTTGTTTAATTACCAATGAAATACATGAGGTCTTTATGCAACAAGAAGCGCTAGGTATGGTTGAAACGAAAGGTCTGGTTTCTGCAATTGAAGCGGCAGACACCATGGTTAAATCAGCCAACGTCACTTTAGTCGGTTATGAAAAAATTGGTTCTGGTCTGGTTACTGTGATTGTTCGTGGTGACGTGGGTGCTGTTAAAGCCGCAACTGATGCGGGTTCTGCCGCAGCAATTAAAGTGGGTGAACTGGTCTCTGTACACGTTATTCCGCGTCCACATCTTGAAGTAGAAAAAATTCTACCGAAAGCCGTCGCTTAATAACGCCAGAGGATACTGACCATGAGAGATAATCTTGTTGAGCAGATTATATCTGAAGTAATGAATAAACAAACTGATGTCAGTACAACCGGTAATAATGTCACCAGTATTGCCAAATGTGGTTTAACAGAATTTGTTGGAACCGCAATGGGTCACACTATTGGTTTGGTCATTGCCAATGTCGATAATCAATTGCATGAAGTCATGAATATCGATAAGAAATATCGCTCTATCGGTATTCTTGGTGCACGTACTGGAGCTGGACCACATATTTTTGCTGCGGATGAAGCGATTAAAGCGACAAACAGCGAAATATTATCCATTGAACTGGCGCGTGATACAGAAGGTGGCGGTGGACATGGTTGCTTAATTATTTTTGGGGCAACTGATGTATCTGATGTTCGCCGTGCCATCGAAGTGGCGCTGTCGGAGATTGATCGCACGTTCGGTGATGTTTACGGTTCACCGGCGGGTCACCTTGAATTTCAGTACACCGCTCGCGCAAGCCACGCTCTGAACAAAGCGTTTGGCGCACCGGTAGGTAAGTCATTCGGTATGACCTGTGCTTGCCCTGCGGCAATCGGTGTATTGATTGCAGATGCTGCGGCGAAATCAGCAATTATTGAACCTATTGGCTACGCAAGCCCAGCTAACGGCACCAGCTTCAGTAATGAAGTGATCTTCACCTTTGCAGGTGATTCCGGTGCGGTTCGCCAAGCGGTGATTGCTGCTCGCGAAGTTGGGTTGCAACTGCTTTCAACGCTTGATCCTGCGCCGCTCAAGTCAGCAACCAAACCGTATATCTAAGCCCCAGCGAAAATGCTTGTGAAGCGATGTGCAGCAAGGAAATCAATAGCATGAATGATAATGACATTGCTCAGGCGGTTTCTAACGTGCTGAGTAAATATACCAAAACAACGCCGGACGTCGCTCCACAGGCAATACCTGCTGTTACCCAACGGCAGGGAAGCGACCCGTTGGATGCACTGATCGCCAAGGCATTGGCACATCAAACCGACGTGGCGATTCCTACCGAGGCTGATGTTTTCCCCGCGAAAACTGCCGGCAACGGGGCATTCGCTACGATGGATGAAGCCATTGCCGCGGCTGTGATTGCACAGGTTCAATATCGCCATTGTTCCATGCAAGATCGCGGTAACTTCATTCAGGGGATCCGCGAAGTCTTTCTGCAAGATGATGTTTTACAGGTCATTTCACGCATGGCGGTGGAAGAGACGGGGATGGGCAACGTTGAAGACAAGTTTACCAAAAACCGTCTTGCTGCGCTGAAAACTCCAGGCCTTGAAGATCTTACTACAGGAGCATTAACCGGTGATGACGGTCTGACGCTGACGGAATATTCAGCATTTGGAGTGATTGGTTCGATTACGCCAACCACCAATCCAACAGAAACCATCATTAATAATAGTATCGGTATGTTAGCGGCGGGAAATACCGTGGTGTTTAGCCCACATCCTCGCTCACGTAATGTTTCGTTGTACGTTGTTGAATTAATTAATAACAAACTGGCAAGTCTTGGTGCGCCCGCCAATATGGTGGTGACAGTGACACAACCTTCAATTGATAACACTAACGCGTTAATCAATGACTCGCGCATCAGCATGCTGGTTGCAACGGGCGGCCCGGCAATTGTGAAAACAGTGATGTCGTCGGGTAAGAAGGCTATCGGTGCTGGGGCTGGCAATCCGCCAGTCGTGGTAGACGAAACGGCAGATATTGAAAAAGCCGCTCGCGATATCGTTAATGGATGCAGTTTTGATAATAACTTGCCATGCATTGCCGAGAAAGAAGTCATTGTGGTGAACCAGGTTGCTGATTATCTGATTCATTGCATGAAGAAAAGCGGTGCTTATCTGTTGTGCGACCAGAAATTAATTCAGCAGTTGCAATCATTAGTGTTAAACGAAAAAGGTACTGGCCCGAACACAGCCTTTGTTGGGAAAGATGCTCGCTATATCCTGCAAAAGCTGGGCGTAAATGCGCCGGAAGAGACAAAAGTTATTTTAATTGAAACCGAGAAAAACCATCCATTTGTCGTGCATGAATTGATGATGCCTGTGCTGCCAGTCGTGCGCGTGGACAACGTTGATGAAGCGATTGAGTTAGCGGTTCAGGTTGAACATGGTAATCGTCATACCGCAATCATGCACTCAACCAATGTCGACAAACTCACCAAAATGGCTCGCCAAATCCAGACCACCATTTTTGTAAAAAATGGTCCTTCTTATGCTGGATTGGGCGTCGGTGGAGAAGGTTACCCAACTTTCACTATTGCCGGGCCAACGGGTGAAGGTTTGACATCAGCGCGTGCGTTCGCAAGAAACCGCCGTTGTGTGATGGTTGAAGCACTGAATATTCGCTGATTAGCCAGAGGAGATCGGGGAATGAAGAAACGCATCATAAATGCACCGACACCGGATACGTTAGCCATGCTGAAACGCCGGATGCCTGGAGAGTTTCGTTCACGGTTGGACTTGATTCGTATCGATGCAATTGGACTCGTGATGTTGCCTGTACCCGATCTCTACTTCTTTGCAGACGTCGCAAGTAAAAGTGCGAACGTGGTGGTATCGGAGATTCATGGCAGTTGCCCGCAACATGTTACAACGCTCGCTATATTTGGCGAGGTGTCATCAGTCAATGAAGCCATGCGATTAATAGAGGACGACTTTAATACATTCTGATAATTCGTAATTAAGAATCTATTACAGATCGCAGTTTATAACTCGCAAGGTTAAATAATTAATTCCGGGAGTATTTTATGTTAGAGAAAGGTTTTTCTAATCCAACCGATCGTGTTGTCAGACTAAAAAATATGATTTTGCATGCTACCCCATATGTGGAATCAGAGCGTGCAGTGCTGGCTACCGAGGCTTATAAAGAAAGTGAACAATTGCCTGCGATTATGCGCCGCGCAAAAGTGGTTGAAAAAATATTTAACGAATTACCGGTAACGATTCGTGCTGATGAACTTATTGTGGGTGCGGTAACAATTAATCCACGCTCAACTGAAATCTGCCCTGAGTTTTCTTATGACTGGGTGGAAAAAGAATTCGACACCATGGAACACCGTGTTGCGGATCCTTTTATTATTCCTAAAAAGACAGCTCAAGATCTGCATGAAGCATTTAAATACTGGCCAGGTAAAACAACCAGTTCGCTGGCAGCTTCTTATATGTCAGAAAGTACCAAAGAAAGCATGGCAGGTGGCGTTTTCACCGTAGGTAACTACTTCTACGGCGGCGTGGGCCACGTAAGTGTAGATTACGGCAAGGTGCTGAAAATCGGTTTTCGCGGCATTATTAATGAAGTCACTCGCGCAATGGAAGCGCTTGATCGTAGCGAACCAGGATACATCAAGAAAGAACAGTTCTATCGCGCAGTGATTATCAGTTATAACGCAGCGATTAATTTTGCTCATCGTTATGCACAAGAAGCGACACGCCTTGCGCAGCAGGAAAGCAACCCGACGCGTAAACGCGAGCTGGAACAAATCGCACAAAACTGTACTCGTGTGCCTGAATATGGCGCAACGACCTTCTGGGAAGCCTGCCAGACCTTCTGGTTCATCCAGAGCATGCTGCAAATTGAGTCTAGCGGCCACTCCATCTCCCCAGGGCGTTATGACCAGTACATGTACCCATACCTGGTGGCAGACAAGGCTATCTCCCAAGATTTTGCTCAGGAGTTGGTGGACTGCTGCTGGATCAAGCTTAACGACATCAACAAAACCCGTGATGAAGTGTCAGCTCAAGCATTTGCAGGCTACGCGGTGTTCCAGAACTTGTGCGTCGGCGGCCAGACAGAAGATGGGCTGGATGCCACTAACGCATTGAGCTACATGTGTATGGAAGCGACTGCGCATGTTCGTTTACCGCAACCTTCATTCTCGATTCGAGTCTGGCAAGGTTCGCCTGATGAGTTTCTCTATCGTGCTTGTGAACTGGTACGCCTGGGACTGGGTGTTCCGGCGATGTACAACGATGAAGTCATTATTCCGTCACTGCAGAACCGTGGCGTATCGCTGCGTGATGCGCGTGATTACTGCATTATCGGTTGCGTTGAACCGCAGGCTCCACATCGCACAGAAGGCTGGCACGATGCAGCGTTCTTTAACGTGGCAAAAGTGTTGGAGATAACCCTCAACAACGGCCGCACTGCTAACAAACAACTGGGCCCAGTCACGGGTGAAATGACCCAGTACACCAGCATCGAAGATTTCTATACCGCCTTCACAGCACAGATGGCGTACTTTGTTCGCCAACTGGTTGAGGCGTGTAACAGTGTCGATATCGCTCACGGTGAGCGTTGCCCATTACCCTTCTTGTCGGCGCTGGTAGATGACTGTATCGGACGGGGTAAATCATTGCAGGAAGGTGGGGCAATCTACAACTTCACCGGTCCTCAGGCATTTGGTATCGCGGATACCGGTGACTCAGTTTACGCCATCCAGAAACAGGTATTTGAAGACAGCAAAGTGACCCTCAATGAGCTGAAAGGGGCGCTGGATGCCAACTTTGGGCATCAAGTGGGTAGCGTACCGGCTAAATCGTCTTTGGGTGAGCAAGATGTTTATGACATCGTGAAACGCATTATTGATAGCCATGGTTCTCTCGACCCATCGGCGATTAAAAGTGAAGTTTACCGTCAGCTTTCAAGTGGGACGTCGACTCCTGTTGCGGCCGGTAATCGCTCACGCTTTGAAGAGATTCGCCATATTCTGGAAAATACACCTTGCTTCGGTAATGACATTGACGAAGTCGACTATGTTGCCCGTCGCTGCGCGCTGATTTATTGCCAGGAAGTTGAGAAGTACACCAACCCGCGTGGCGGTCAGTTCCAGGCAGGTATCTATCCGGTATCAGCTAACGTTCTGTTTGGTAAAGATGTTAGTGCACTTCCGGATGGTCGCCTGGCGAAAGAACCACTGGCGGATGGGGTTTCTCCTCGTCAAGGTAAAGATACGCTTGGCCCAACTGCTGCGGCAAACTCTGTGGCAAAACTTGACCACTTTATTGCTTCCAACGGTACGCTTTACAACCAGAAGTTCCTGCCGTCATCACTCGCAGGGGAAAATGGTTTACGCCATTTCAGCGGCCTGGTAAGAAACTACTTCGACAAGAAAGGGATGCACGTTCAGTTTAACGTCATTGACCGCAACCTCTTGATTGAAGCGCAGAAAAACCCGCAACAGTATCAGGATCTAGTGGTGCGTGTAGCCGGGTATAGCGCACAGTGGGTCGTGCTGGCGAAGGAAGTTCAGGATGACATCATTAGCCGTACTGAACAGCAGTTGTAATTAATAGCGTCACTACATAGGCCATGTTGTTTCACATGGCCTATATACAAATTTTATGCGCCGCATGAGTCATTTTCTGCGGTGATTGCGAGCGAAGCTATGAATAAAGTCGATTACGAAATGGAAGGCGTGCTATTTAATATTCAGCGCTATTCTTTACATGACGGCCCTGGTATTCGCACTATTCCTTTTTTTAAAGGGTGCCCATTATCTTGTAAATGGTGTAGTAATCCAGAATCACAACGTCCGCAGCCTGAATTAATCTTTAAAAAGAACGACTGTATTCGCTGTGGTAAATGTGTGGATGTTTGCCCGCAGCGTGCTTTATCAGTCACTAATCCGTATTTTATTGATCGCTCCGCCTGTATTCAGTGTGGGAAATGTACTGAAGTCTGCCCGACGCAAGCACTGGAAATGAAAGGTAAACGTATGACGGTTGCGGATGTCATGCGTGAATTGCAAAAAGAGGAAAACCTCTATCGGCGGTCAGGCGGTGGCATTACGCTATCTGGTGGCGAACCTCTGGCCCAGCCTGAGTTTGCTCGTGAATTACTGAAAGCATGCAAAGAAAAGGGCTGGCATACCGCGATTGAAACCACGGGCTTCACTACACCTGAGGTGATTGATCAGGTATTCCCGTATATCGATCTGGCGCTGACTGACATCAAAGCGATTAATCCCGCAGTGCATCTGGACAATACCGGTGTAGACAACCGGCGTATTCTGGAGAATCTCATCAGGATTTCTTTCCTTACCAAGGTCATCGTTCGTATTCCGGTTATTCCGGGCGTTAACGACAACCCAGAAGAGATTCGTAGCATTGGGGAATTTGCCCGATTAATGCTGAACGTCGACACGATTCATTTATTGCCTTATCACACATATGGTGAAAATAAATATAGCCTTGTAGGGCGCATTTACCCGATGGGCGATACTCAGGGAATGACTGAAAGTAAAATGACTCTATTAAAAAATGAAATTGAGTCATTGGGTTTTAATTGTCAGATTGGCGGATAATTTTAATAAATAGACACCTTATCAATCACAAGTATCACAATAATCACAAGCAGGATAACCCTATGAACGACACACTCAGAGCGCAATGTACTGCTGAATTTCTCGGTACAGGATTGTTTATGTTTTTTGGTATCAGCTGTCTGGCGGCAGTAAAAGTCGCTGGCGCAAGTTTTGGTTTGTGGGAAATTTGTATTGTTTGGGGGCTGGCCATTTCATTGGCGGTCTACTTAACAGCAGGGATTTCCGGTGCGCACCTTAATCCGGCGGTTACCATCGCATTATGGCTGTTTGCCGCCTTCCCGCGTCACAAAGTTATCCCTTACAGCATTGCACAAATTGCTGGAGCGTTTGGTGGAGCAATGCTTGCCTATATGCTCTATCACAATTTATTCACCGACTTTGAAGCGGCGCACAACATGGTGCGAGGCAGCGCGGAAAGTCTGCAACTCGCCAGTATCTTCAGTACCTTCCCGTCACCAGCAATTAGCGTATGGCAAGCAGGATTTGTTGAGATAGTCATCACTTCAATGCTGATGGGATTGATTATGGCGCTGACGGATGATGGTAACGGTGTACCACGTGGCCCATTAGGCCCACTATTGATTGGTATTCTGGTGGCAGTCATCGGTGCGGCTACTGCACCGTTAACCGGGTTTGCCATGAACCCTGCCCGTGATTTCGGTCCAAAATTGTTCACCTTCTTTGCAGGTTGGGGCGAGATTTCAATGACCGGCGGTCGCGATATTCCTTACTTCCTCGTGCCTATCATCGCGCCTGTCATCGGTGCTTGTCTGGGTGCAGCAATCTATCGCTTATGTATCGCCAGAAATTTACCGTGCAATATCCGTAAGCTCGAAGAGACTAAACTGTAGTTATCTGTACAGTCTTCTGTGTAGTTATCTGTATAGTTTTCTGTGTAGTTTCCAGCTTTGCTTCACAGCAATAAAAAGCCAGCAGACCCTCTGCTGGCTTTTTTATACGACAAACTGAAGCAGAATGACGTGACCGTTCAGCATGGTTTTCAAAGGTTATTTGTAGAGGGTTGCAGTTCCGTACACGCCCTCGTTATTTCCTATAGCAGAAGTGACCGTATAGGCTGATGCGCCTTCTTGAGATGCTTCGGCACTCAGCTTGGCGTTCAACTCATCAAGGGTGCTACCCTTTGCTGAAATTGAGCCTATCTCCTGCTTTAGTGAAGTCCCGTGTGGTAACTCCTCGGCTGGTGCGGCCTGAGTTATTAAAGGGAGTGCTGCAAGGGTGACTACCGCAGAAAAATACAACAATTTTTTCATCATCACATCCTCATAAGCTGAAATACGGACTAACCATCTAAAGTGTAGGTGTTATGGGTGTTGAAAGGGGGAGTTGGGTAGATTAGATTCAAAATTAATGCGCGTCGGATATGACGACCCTGTTAGAAAGCCACTGTCCATGCGGCATGACGGTGCGGTAAGTCGCCCTGAGAAAAGCCAATAACCACGAGAATCAATTGTAAGTATCCGTTTAAACGAACCCTACACGTTTCGATATTATCGGACATACTAATAATGACACTGGAATAACTCGTTTACCGGCCATAACAATGAAGGAGACGATCATTAGCCACTTAGTCTCTTTTGCAGTAATGCTTGCAGCATTACTTATCTTTAGCGTTAACGACACTGTGTTCGCCGCGGACAATAGTGCTGGGGCATCCTCTTTTTCGCAGAATTCAACAAAGACTGATCCCCTTCTTCTCGCCCTGCAACATTTTGAACAGCTCCAAACTTACCAGGTTAGGGTGCGTTCCGTGTCACCTCAGGATGAAACTAAAATCATCCGTTACAGCTATCGTAAACCTGGATATGTACGGATGGATTTTACCCAGCCCCATTCCGGTGCCGCCCTAATTTATAATCCGGTCAATGGCAAAGTTAAGTTGTGGCCATTCGGCGTGGGAACATTTCCGGTTCTGAACCTGGCACCCACAGATTCATTGATAAAAGATGCTAATGGTCATCGGGTGGACCAGGCAGACTTTGGTGTTCTGCTGAAGAATATCCGTAGCCTGCAACATGAGGGGACCACCACCCTCGGTGAAGAGAAAATCATGGGGAAATCGACATTACATTTAACCGTGGTCGGCCCCGCAGGAAAGACAGTCGATGCCGTTCATCAATTTGATATTTGGTTAGATAAGCAAACGGGATTTCCCACCAAAGTGATCAGTTACGCACTACATGGCAAAATGTTGGAAACCGTCTTCATGGAAGCCATGGTTATCAATAAGCATTTTCCCCCTGATTTTTTCGCCCCTTAATGGAGCCTTGCTCTATGGCTGACTATGCGTTTTCTACCATCTGGCGGGTCGAGGCTTCTCTACAGGAGGTATGGGATATTTTGTCCCATCCAGATCTGTGGCCCGAATGGTGGGGAAGTCTGGAGCAGATTATTGAGTTAAAGAAAGGTGATATTCAGGGGATTGGTGCCTTGCATCGTTATACCTGGAAAGGTGTGCTCCCGTATCGAATCACCTTTGATATCCATGTATTAAATATTGCGCCTTATTACCTTTTGGAAGGGGAAGCCAGTGGTGAGGTTGAAGGGCGGGGAGTGTGGTCTTTTACTCAAAATGGGGTGGAGACTATCGTCAGGTATGATTGGAATATCCGGACTAACACCCGCTGGATGAACTACCTCGCCCCGCTGGCAGCACCTGTTTTCCGTTGGAACCACCATATGGTGATGCGCGATGGAGCAAAAGGTTTGGCCCGCAAATTAGGGACACGTGTCGAAGTGTATTGATGGGGAAAAGCAGACCCGCAGGGTGATGGGTGTATGAACATCAATCACCCTGCGGGTCTGCAAAACGTCAACCGGCGCTAGCGTTTTTTATTATTTCCTGGGCGTGAGCCTTTTTTACTTTCGGGTTGTGCAGTTGCAGGCTGGGCCTCTTCAGCAAAAGCAAACTCCGGAGTTTCAGCAGGCGTCACCACCAGGACTTCAGGGCTATCCATACAGGATAAACCGGAATCACTCTCCTCAATCACCACCACCGGGATTTCAAGGCTTGCCACAGGAGCGACTTCTTCGACCTTTACCGGTTCCAGCACGGGCTCAGGTACAGGATCAAGGCCAACGGTTTCAGCGGAATGAATGATCTTGTCGATATAGTCTGCGGTACGCGCGATGACCCGATACGCAAAAACCTGGTTCACTTTGCTGGCCGCTGCGACACCTGCGGCAACCGCTGCGTTTATCGCACCCACTTCACCTTCAAATTTGACGGTAACCATACCGCCACCTTTTGTCAGTTCATAACCCACCAACTGGACATTGGCGGATTTCATTGCGGCGTCAGCGGCTTCAATCGCCGCTGCAAGCCCAACGGTTTCAATCAAACCTAAACTCTGCCCGGACATAATCTTCTCCTGTTAAATGTTCATGATGTTGCGCTTCGGCGCGCAGAGCCGCTGCTTTATCCGTTTTCTCCCATGGGAAAATATCCCGGCCAAAATGGCCGTAGCAGGCGGTTTGACGATAGCGGGGAACCAGTAGATCCAGCGTCTGAATAATGCCGTAAACACTGAGATCAAAATGACGAGTCACCAGTTCCTGAAGGGTTTTGGCAGCAAGTTTGCCGCTGCCAAAAGTATTAATTCGAATCGATACTGGCCGAGGAAGGCCGATTGCCCATGCCAGTTGGACTTCACAGCGTGTCGCGAGACCCGCGGCCACAATATTTTTTGCTACATAGCGCGCAGCGTATGCCGCTGAACGGTCAACTTTTGAGGGGTCTTTACCTGAGAAGGCACCACCACCGTGGCAAGCGGCACCGCCGTAGGTATCGACAATAATTTTCCTGCCCGTCAGGCCGCAATCTCCCACGGGGCCACCAATGACAAACCGTCCGGCGGGGTTAATCAGAAAGCGGGTATCCGCTGTTATCAGATGAGCCGGTATCACGGGCTTCACAATTTCCTCGATAACCGCTTCCCGTAGTTGCTCGAG
The DNA here is from genome assembly GCF_035271705.1 of Buttiauxella sp. Classification (GTDB taxonomy): domain Bacteria; phylum Pseudomonadota; class Gammaproteobacteria; order Enterobacterales; family Enterobacteriaceae; genus Buttiauxella. The sequence continues at coordinate 17,699 of NZ_DATERI010000050.1, read as the reverse complement.
TGAGATATCAGGGCAGTGTTGTGTAGAAACTACGATAGTGTCAGCCGACTGTATGTGACTGTTGCAATAACGCAGCGTAACCTGGCTTTTGGCATCAGGAAGCAAGAAAGGAAGACGTTTGGATTTGCGCAGCATCGCTTGTCGCGCCATTAAACGATGTGCATAAACCAGCGTGGCTGGCATGGCTTCCGGTGTTTCGTTGCAGGCGAATCCAAAGGTAATTCCCTGGTCACCCGCGCCAAGGGAATCCGGTGTCGCGCCCGCGATACCGCGGGCAATATCTGTCGATTGTTTACCGAGGATATTCAGCACGCCGCAAGTGCTGCCGTCATAACCGAGATCGGAATGATCGTAGCCAATGGCTTTAATCGTGCTGCGAACAATGGACTCAATATCAACCACGGCAGTAGAAGCAACTTCACCGGCAACAATGGCGATACCGGTTTTCACCATGCATTCGCAGGCGACTTTTGACCAAGGGTCCTGGAGCAAATACGCGTCCAGAATCGCATCCGCAATCTGGTCGGCCATTTTGTCCGGGTGCCCTTCAGCCACCGATTCAGAGGTAAACAGATAATCGTCCAAAGGCATACCACTGTGAAGATAAGGGTTTGCCTATCTTAGAAGGCAAACCCGCTAACAGCAGTAAACTATCTTGTTGGCATAGTGGACTTTCTTGCCTTACCCGGCGCGCCTTGTGCAAGATAGCAAAGGCGAGCAGGGCGGCAATTAATGCAATTCCGGCGAGACGATTTTGCGGTAGTCAGAAGGGGCCACACCGGTCTCTTTTTTAAAGATACGGCAGAAATAATTCGCATCCTGGTAAGATAACTCCAGCGCGATAGTATTGACCTTTAAATTACTGAATTGCAGCAGTGATTTTGCGATGCTGATTTTGCGATTCGCAATGTAATTTGAGAAACCCGCACCGATATTTTTCTTAAACGCACGGCTTAAATAACATGCGCTGACGAAAGATTTGGTCGCGATATCATCCAGCGTCAGGTTTTTAAGCACATTTTTCTCAATGTGGAACTTAGCCCGATCGGTGAAATCCATATTGCCATTATATTTTTTTAATGCCTGGTCAAACACGTCTTCACTGATGGTCATCAAGCTGGTCATTGTTCGATAATATCCAGTGTCAGTTAAACCGTGTTGGGTAATATCATTAATTAATGCTGTGACCTTTTTCCCGGTAGGCAACAACTTTTCACCCTGAGTCGCAATATACTGGTTTAATAACTCCAGAATGTCCGTTACGGCTTTACGCTGATCGGAAGCGATTGCTTTTCGCGTGCAGGCATCATCCAGCCTTTTAAATAAAAAGCTGTGCCACTGTGCGTAATCGCAGCTTTCAATCAGGCCAATCATGGTTTGTTTTAATTCTTTCAGCGCCGCAACATCGGCTTCATTAACATCAAGTATCTTCTTGATGGTATCGGTCAGGATGCTTTGTTTTACCGGTTTGAGCAAATAGTCGTCGACTTTCAGGTTTATCATACTGCGTACGATATCAAAATCATCGTTCGCGGTAGTGACAATAACTTTGGTGTCATTATTTTTGCTTTTCAGATATTCAATTACCTGATTGCCATTGGGTAAGGGGATGTTTATATCGACAAAAATCATATCGATACGTTCTAAAGTATCAATAAGATGAATCGCTTTTTTTCCGGTAGCGGCCTCATGAATCACGGCATTATCCACACAACGTGAAATGATGCGGCGTAGCGCCTCCGACTCAATCAGTTCATCTTCTACAATCACAATGTTAAACATGCTTACTCTCCTTGTTATCAGGCTGGTAGCATAGGGAATCGTAGTTTGATGGTGGTGCCCATTGCGGGTTGATGCGCACTGATAATTTCCAACCCATAACTTTCACCAAATAACAAACGAAGACGATTTTGAATATTGTTAATACCGATACTGCCTTTCTGGCGATTTTGATCGCCCGATAAAATGTTAGCGATATTTTGTTGTGAAATGCCATCACCATTGTCGGTCACTTCAAGAATGACATCGTGTCCATCGTCCTTCGCTCGAATCTGCAAGAAACTGCTGGTGTCGCGCGGTTCGACCACATAATTAAAGAAATTCTCTACCAGTGGCTGCAGGATCAAAAACGGGCAAACGACACTAAGATACTTTTCAGGAATGTCACACTCATAATCAAAGCGGTCACTCATCCTGACTTTTTGTATCGACATATAACTTTTAACGTAACTAATCTCATGATTCATGGTAATCAAACCATGGTTATTTTTGCGTAATAAGTAACGCATCATGTCAGAAAAATCGTGAACCATGGTTTCGGTACGTTGCGCATCTTCCAGATAGGCAAGGCGGCCAATGGTATTTAAAACGTTAAATAAAAAGTGCGGGTTAATTTGGTACGAGAGTGCTTTGAATTCTGCTTCATGTAATGAACGTTCAATTTCAACACGTTTTCTCAGCTCGTCAGTTAACTCAAGATCTTTTTTACGTAACTCGCGCTGGATGTTATTTGCATGTGCCTGCTCAACTAAATACGAAGAGACATGTAACAATGTCGATGCCGTCGATTCAAAACGATCATACGGCATTCTTTTTGCGCTTTCGTGTAAATTAATTAGCTGTTGGTTTTCACGCCAAATCTGATTGTGATTCAAAATATAAGGAATAGTTTGTTCTTTTTCTTCCTCAACTTTCACCTGGCCGGAAATAAAAGCACCGAGATAATGGTCATTAATCATTATTGGAACGGCGAATTCCACAAACCCGCAATAGCAGCGATAAACCACAGGTTTAAGGGACTCCATCGCGGCTCGTCCACCTGCGTTATCGCTTTCATGGCAATACTTGGCGAGGGTCGGGTTAAGGCGTGAATGTGCGCAAAAGTCGGAGAACCCACTTGGGCTGGTAACGGGGATGCCATCCTGATCGACGACAACAAGCGCAATCATCATCGATTTACTAAAATTATCCTGTAATGTCTGAAGACGATCTACATCAAGAAATTCTTGTAATTTATATTTGTTATTCATTTTGGTTTCCGACTGCATGCATAATCTATAACGGTCAAAAAGATACACTAAAGATTCCAGTTAAAGATTGAATCGGGTCACACACAGCAAGAATACTTCAAATTATGTGTTAACATCACTAATCTAATGTTAATTAAGATCAATTAATTTATTTCTGACTGAACTAAATTCACAACGCCAATATAATAATTAACGGGCAGACGCTTTCAAATAAAAGCAGGTGCAAAATGCATCCCGCTATTGTTTCATCTAGTTTCACTTATTTCGCGTCTGGCAACGCATAAGCAATGATGTAGTCACCAGCATACCCACGGCGAGCAGGGCGGAGAGGCCATAAGCCGGCCTTTTTTTACCGGCGTAACCAGGAAGGGTGTGTTAGTCGGGTAAGCGCTGTGTTACCCGACCAAAGGTTTTTGCTTTTTAAGCGATGCGATTATCTGCCACCGCAACGGTACGGTTGATTTTTACCGGGACAGATTTTGATGTTGGCGTCCCTGTACCGTCACCGACGCTGGTCAGTGGAACCAATGGGTTCGTTTCGGGGTAATACGCCGCCAGATTGCCACGTGGAATATTGTACGGCACGATTTTGAATCCGCTGACTTTACGGGTAATTCCATCATTCCAGACGGTTTCAATATCCACTAAATCGCCGTCGTGTAACTCCAACGCGGTCAGATCTTCTGCATTAATAAATAACACTTCCCGTTGCCCATAAACGCCACGGTAACGATCGTCTAACCCATAAATGGTGGTGTTGTATTGGTCATGGGAGCGCAAAGTTTGCAGCATGAACGGCGCGGTTAATTCACCAAACAGCGACTCCGGCAGGGGTGCTGCGCTGAATTCGGCTTTACCCGAGGGTGTATTAAAGCGCAATTCTGCCGCCGCATTACCCAGGTAAAAGCCTCCGGGTGTTTCGCATTGCTGGTTGAAGTCTTTAAAACCGGGAAGGGTGGCGGCAATGTGGTCGCGGATTAAATTGTAGTCATCGGCCAGGGCCCGCCAGTCTAGTTTTTCACGCCCCAAAACTGCTGCAGCAATGCCGGCAACAATGGCTGTTTCTGAACGCTGAGTGAGAGCAATCGGTTTGCCGATCCCTTCGGAGGCGTGCACCATGCTGAATGAATCTTCGACGGTGATGAACTGCCGCCCGCTGGCCTGCATATCTTCTTCGGTGCGCCCAAGGGTTGGCAAAATCAGTGCCGCTTTACCGGGTACCAAATGGCTGCGGTTAAGTTTGGTGCTGATATATACCGTCAGGCCGCAGCGCTGCAAGGCTTGCTCGGTGCGCGGGCTGTCTGGTGCTGCTGCCGCAAGATTCCCGCCCAGCGCAATCAGCACTTTAACTTCATTACGCAACATAGCGGCAAGCGCTTCCACGGTGTTGTGGCCTTTCGTGCGTGGGGGTTCGAAAGCAAAATGTGCCGCCAGGCTATCGAGCATCGCCGCTGAGGGTTTTTCATCAATGCCCATGGTGCGATTGCCCTGTACATTGCTGTGGCCGCGAACCGGGCAAAGTCCGGCTCCCGCTTTACCCAAATGGCCGCCCAGCAGTTGCAGGTTAACGATTTCACGCACCGTATTGAGCGAATGCTTATGCTGTGTTATCCCCATCGCCCAGGTGCAAATCACGCGCTCGGCCTGCTGCCAGACGGCGGCGGCCTCGCGTATTTGCTGTTCGCTCAAACCTGACTGCTGGGTAATGTGCGCCCAATGGGTGTTGTCGATTTCAGCAAACCATGCATCGGCGCCATGGGTGTTTTCATCAATAAAGCGTTGGTCGAAAATGCCCGCTTTGCCCTCTGCCCGTTGCTGACGATGTGTTTCCAGTAACGCTTTCGCCATGCCGCGAATCGCCGCCATATCACCGCCCAAATTCGGCTGGTAATAATACGTACTGATGTTTCCTGCCAGTGGCGTCACTACTTCTAACGGCTTTTGTGGATCCGAAAAACGCTCAAGGCCGCGCTCACGCAGGGTATTAAAGGTGACGGTTTGCGCGCCGTTTTCTGCGGCGTGACGCAAGCTGTGCAGCATGCGTGGATGGTTGGTACCCGGGTTTTGGCCAAACACGAAGATCGCATTGGCTTTATCAAAGTCATTGAGATGAATGGTGCCTTTACCGACGCCGATACTGCGCTTCAGGCCGCTGCCGCTGGCTTCGTGACACATATTTGAGCAATCAGGGAAGTTGTTCGTCCCGACCATACGGCCAAAAAGTTGATACAGATAAGAGGCTTCGTTACTGGCGCGCCCGGAGGTATACAACTCCATCTGGTCAGGATTTTCCAGCGCATTGATATGTTGGGCGATTAACGTCAGCGCATCATCCCAGCTTATCGCTTCGTAATGATCAGTTTGCGGGTTGTAACACAACGGTTCAGTGAGTCGTCCTTGATACTCAAGGAAATAATCGCTTTGTTGGTAGAGTTTACTGACGCTGTGCTGGGCAAAAAACGCATTATCAATAAAGCGGCGAGTCGCTTCCCACGTTACCGCTTTTGCGCCGTTCTCGCAGAAGCTAAAGGTACTCTTGTTATCATCACCCCACGCGCATCCTGGGCAGTCAAACCCTTTGGCTTTGTTCATGCGCATCAGGTTACGCAGGTTTTTTAAGGCATGTTTACTATCAATAACAAAGCGAGTAGTGGCTTCAAGTGAACCCCAACCACCGGCCGCTGCCTGATAGGGTTTAATCGCAGATTTAAATTTCATATTACCTGTCTGTATCCTTGGGTCGACCGCACGTGGCTACGCCGTTAATCATTACAAATAGTTTACTCCTCTTTAAACTCTCTGTAAGTCCGGTTAATTTCACAATGGAGTGTGATCTGGTTATCTTTTTGGCATCAATTTGTTAACTGCACCACAAAACGGCAACTTTGCATTCAACCTTTTGTTTCTCAAGGCCGATGACCTTCCTACAGCAATATCCTTTAACTAAAGAGAAACAAAGGTAAGGACATGTCAAAGACCCAAATCACCCCACAGGGGACTGTTCGTTTCTGGCATCACATTCGTTTGATGCCGCTATTTAGTTCAATTCTTATTGGGATTTTAGTGCTGTTCGCATTGTGCGTTGGGCTGGCGAGCTACTTTTTGGTGCAAAGTGACAAAGCGTTGCAAGACGTCACTAACGAAATTCAGGTGCGCATCGGGCTTTCAGACAGCTCAACCGATCTGCGCAGTGCGCGTTTAAACATCATTCATGCGGGTGCGGCAGGGCGCGTGGCCGACATGGACGAAATGAAGTTGTATATTGCTGAAGCTGGCAGGCTGATTAAGCGATCGCAATCCGGTATCGACATTTACATGGCACGTGCGGACAAAGTTGAAGAAGGTGATGCTCTGGATAACCAATTGCGCACACACTTCAATGACTATCTGACAAAAGGCATGCAGCCGATGATGAAATATGCCAAAAACGGCATGTTTGAAGCCATCATCAACCATGAAAACGAAGTAGCGCGTCAGCTTGATGCGGACTACAACAAGGCCTTAGTGCAAGCCGCGCAGATCCGTACCGAACGTGCTAATACGCTTAAGGAACAGGCTCAGACGCGCTCGCATTTGAGTGTGATGCTGATGGTAGGCGCATTTGCGCTGGCCATTCTGATGACCGCTTTCACCTTTATCGTGCTGCGTCGTGTGGTCGTTCAACCGCTACAACAGGCGGCAACGCGCATCGAGCATATCGCACAAGGGGATTTAACCCTGGCGCTGGTAGCCAATGGCCGCAGCGAAATCGGTAAACTTAATCACAACCTACAAGAAATGCAGGCTTCACTGGTCAATACCGTCGGTGAGGTGCGTTCAGGGGCCGAGGCGATTTATCAAGGCACCAGCGAGATTTCTGCCGGAAACACCGATTTGTCTGCACGTACCGAGCAACAAGTGGCCGCACTTGAAGAAACGGCAGCCAGCATGGAACAGTTAACGGCGACCGTGAAACAGAACGCAGATAACGCTCATCATGCGACCAAACTGGCTGAAGAAGCGTCACAAAAAGCCAGTGATGGCGGGCGCATTGTTTCGGGTGTGGTCAGCACCATGAACAATATCTCGTCCAGTTCGAAGAAGATTTCTGAGATAACGGCAGTCATTAACAGCATCGCCTTCCAGACCAATATTCTGGCGCTCAATGCGGCGGTAGAAGCTGCGCGTGCCGGTGAACAAGGGCGCGGCTTTGCGGTGGTAGCAACCGAGGTGCGCTCGCTGGCACAACGTAGTGCACAAGCGGCAAAAGAAATTGAAGGGCTTATCAGCGAATCGGTATCGCTGGTTGATAGCGGTTCAAGTCAGGTTGCCCATGCCGGGGAAACCATGACGGGGATCGTCAGCGCAGTGCGTCGCGTAACCGATATTATGCAAGAAATTGCGGCAGCGTCGGATGAGCAAAGCCGTGGTATTGAGCAAGTGAGTATTGCCATCAACGAGATGGATAATGTGACGCAGCAGAACGCTTCGTTGGTTGAAGAAGCGTCTGCGGCGGCATCCTCCCTTGAGGATCAAGCGGCTCGTTTAACCGCAGCGGTGGGTATTTTCCGTTTAAACAGCCAGCAAAAAAGTGTGGCAGCTAAGAAAGTTATGCCACAAAAATCTTCACTCGTTTCACGCACTCCGGTGAACGATGATGATAACTGGGCGACATTTTAACCGCTTAGACTCACGCTTACTCCATATCCAGCCGCACATTAAGTGCGGCTATCTCCTTGCGCCATTGCTGTTGCAAAGCCGGTTTCTGATGGCTCGGCTTGCGCGATAAATCCTGCGCCAGCTTCTCTTCAAGTTCGACCAAACGCTCCAGCCAGCTATCTGCTTGCGTATGGCTTGCCACCACGCTTTGCAACATAGGCTTTGATGGTGACAACGTAACGTTTGTATATTCACTCGTTAGTTGCGCGTACAGCCCATCCAAAGAGTGCCACTCGCTAAGTTCGCCATCATCAATCAGCCAGAAGCGGTTACAGCTTTTCGTGATTAACGTCCGGTCATGCGTCACCAGCAACACGCCGCCTTCGTAACTTTGCAGTGTTTCGGCCAGCGCTTCCTTACCTTCCATATCCAGATGGTTGGTCGGCTCATCAAGCAACAGTAACGAATAACGTGCCAGCGTCAGGCCAACAAATAACAGCCTGGAGCGTTCGCCACCGCTTAAGGTGCTGACCGTTTGCCCGTGGCGTAGCCACGCAAAACCAGCACTGATTAACGCCATTTTGCGATAACTCTCGGTTAAAGGCGCAAAAGGTTCAAGCGCTTCGAGCAGCGTGTCATTGTCATGTAACTGGTGCAGTGTTTGGTCGTAATAACCCATCTCAACGCGAGGATGCAGGCGAATCACATCGTCACTCTGCGGTTGCTGGTAATGCTGCCACAGCAGGCGCAACAACGACGATTTACCACAACCGTTGCGGCCAATTATTGCTACCCGATCACCACTTTTCAGGCGCTGTACGGGCAGGTTAAACAGCGGTGGGCAATCAGGTGCGGGGCTGACGGCCAGGTTTTCTATTTCCAGCAAACGGTCTGCCGGTAACGCTTCACCTTTTAGTATCAGTTGCCACAGATTCGCTGCACTCAGTTCGGTCTGGCTGTCTTTTAATTTGTCGACGCGCTTTTCCATTTGCTTGGCTTTGCGAGCCAGGTCTTCGTTATCGTAGACCCGCCCCCAAATGGCGAGGCGCTTGGCACTGGTGGCAATACGGTCTATTTCCTTTTGCTCCGCTTGATGGCGGTGCGCGTCGGTACGGTCACGCTCGGCCAGAGCCACGCGTGCAGCAGTGCAGGGTAACTGGAAGAAACTCAGCCGCTGGTCGCGCAAGATCCACGTGCCGTTGGTGACACTATCCAACAGATGTTGATCGTGGGAAACCAGCACAAAGCTGCCATTCCAATCGCGTAAAAACTGCTCCAGCCACAGCAATGTCGGCAAATCGAGGTGGTTACTGGGTTCATCCAGTAGCAACAGATCTGGCTGCGTTATCAACGCACGTGCCAGTAATAAACGCGTATGTTGCCCGCCACTTAAGGTTCCAGCAGTGAGTTGCCACGCAGTTTCAGCAAAACCCATACTGGCAAGAAGGGCCTGCGCACGCCAGACATCGGTATGCTGCTGCGCCTCGCTTAACCGTGCCATCACCGCATCCAGCAGCGTCAGTGTGTGCAAATCGTCAGGGAGATGCTGTTCGACACGCGCCAACAGGCAGTGATACGCACGCGTTACTCTGCCAGCATTGGGCAAAATCGTGCCATCGAGAAGTTTCAGAAGGGTACTTTTGCCGCAGCCGTTGTGGCCAATTAAACCCAGGCGATCACCTTTTTTCAGCGTAAAGCTGATATCAGCCAGCAGTGGGCCAAACGCGGTATCAAGATGAAGAGATTGTGCGGTTAATAATGTGCTCATTGTGCTTACTCAAGAGTTACAGGCGCAAAGACGCCTCGTCAGATGTGGCCGACGATAACCCGGTAAGCCCGAGGGAATTCCCTTCATACTTCAAGTTGTTGGTGCGTTGGCTGCGCTCACTCACCCTAATCACTTACTTAAGTAAGCTCGTAGGGATGCGTTCTCTTGTCGCCTGCCTAAAACTCGAATTATTTTGGGAATAATTTGTCTTCGCTCAAGCCGGATTATCGCAGTGCGATATCGATAACGCTTGAGCTATGGCAATCACCAAGTGTATGTGAAATAAATAAAATTTCACGAAACAGCAGCATGGGTTCCTCCTTATATATTCAGTTGGTTTATGAATGGGGAAATCCTGGCAGAAAAGGGTAATAAACTCCAGCTACTGATTTTTGGGCTGTGACTTAAGTGGGGGAAATCATTTCAGCAATCAACTCGCGAACCCAACGATGTCCGGCATGCGAATGGCTGCGTTCATGCCACATCAGGCTTAAATCAAAACGTTCTGCAAGCCAAGGCAAGTCAACAACTGCGAGTTGCTCTGACTTTACCTGTAATAACCGCCGTGGAACCAGCGCGACAAGGTCGCTTATTGAGACAATTTGTGGAACGAACAAAAATGTCGCTGCCGACATCACGACATTACGTTTGTGGCCGAATGTCGCCAGCGCGTCATCTATCGGAGTGGTAAAGCTGCCGCCACTGGGCGAAACAATCACATGCTCCAGTTGCACAAACTCTTCGATAGACAGATTTTCTTTCAGAGCAGGGTGATCGCGCCGTCCAATCAGCACATACGTTTCGTCATATAAGTGGCATGTTCTGAGATGCGCGTGAGTGGCGTCGTGCGAGGCAATGGTGATATCGACTTCGCCACTCGCCAACTGTTGTTCAAACTGGGCAAGATTATAGTGACGAACGGCGATGCGCACACCTGGGGCCTTATGCCGCAGTGCAAGCACCAGTGGCATCACAATCGCCGCCTGAGTGTAATCGGTACAGCTAATCGTGACCGTCAGAATAGCCCGTTCAGGGTGAAAGTCTTTATGTGATTGCAGCGTTTGCCGCAGTTTTTCCAGTGACTCGCGTACCGGAACAATTAACTCCAGCGCCTTGGCCGTCGGCGTCATGCCGCGTCTTGCTGGGATCAGTAGCGGATCATCAAACATATCCCGCAGGCGGTTGAGTTGGGCGCTCACGGCAGGCTGGCTGAGATGAAGCCTTACCGCGGCTTTAGTGACATTTTGTTCCGCCAGTAAGGCTTCAAGTGTGAGCAGCAGGTTTAAATCGAGGCGTGTGGTATCCATTTGGTGGATTCCTTAGTAAAAAACAATCGATTTCACTTATCCCTTAGTTCTCCTGATAATTCAAGTCACACACTGAAGTATCATCAGGAGAAAGGCCATGTCATCGAATCAAAAACCGCTTATCACCGTGGTTGGCGCACTAAGCAAACAGGGGCGCAGCGTGGTGCGCACTTTGCTGGAAAGCCAGCGTTATCGGGTGCGGGCATTAACCCGCCGGATGGATTCCCCGGAAGCACAGGAACTGGCAAAACTCGGTGCGGAGTTTAGTAATGTGCCGCTGGAGCCTGGACATAAACAGGATTTCATTCAGGCATTCAAGGGCGCGCACGGTGTATTTATGATGACGCCAGGTATTACGCCCGAAGCGGTTAACGCGCAAACACACGAAACTCAGCTAGGAATGGAAATTGCTGATGCCGCCGTTGAAGCGGGTGTGAAGCATCTTGTTTTCACCAGTCTGGAAAACGTCGACCGTATTACCGACGGCGCGAAATGGGTTCCGCACTTTACCGACAAGGGACGGGTTGAGGACTACATTCGTACGCTGCCCATCACCAGTTCATTCATCTACATGGCATTTTTCTATACCAACTTGATTGAGTATTACCAGCCGCAACAAGAAGGCGACCGTTTAGTTTTCCCCATCTATTTGCCAGAAGATTTTCGCGCCCCGTTTGTTGACCCGCTAACCGCAACCGGCCCGGCAGTGCTGGAAATTTTTGATAATCAGGATAAATACGCGGGTCTTTCTCTACCGGTAATCGGAGAGTTCCTTTCGCCCAAAGAGATAGTTGAAACCTTTAGCCGCGTCACCGGGAAAAAAGCCGTCTACAGCTCGGCATTTACTCGCAAAGAAATACTTCAACATTTCCCTGCATTTGCTGACATGGGCGGGTTGGTGGAGGAAGTTGTTAGTATGGCTGAGTACGCCGTTGAGTACGGTTACTACCGTAAAGACCGCGACCTGCTGTGGAGCCGGCAAATCAATCCGAACGCGTTAACCTGGGAGCAATTCTTGCAAACCACTGGATGGCAGGGGCAAGGGCATTCTTTCGGTGTTTGAATCGTGATTCTGGGTGAGATTAAACTCCCTCACCCAGAATCACTTCTGCCCGATTAATCCCCAAGGATGGCGATTAGCTTCGCTCTTTGCGCGTCACTCACATCCAGCGGGTGGCGATAACCGATGTTTTCCAGCGCACGGGTATACAGCGCAACCAACCAGTCGTAGACATACAGTGTATTGCCGCGAGCAGGTTGGTCGCCTAAGCGCACTAAACGTGTGCTGGCGGTTGCCTGGGCTTGTGGGGTAAATACCGGTGAGCCTTTATTGACACGGCTTGCCGGGCGCAACGCCGGTTCAATAGGCGCGTAACCTAACCAACTGACAAAATCGCCCAACACTGCGCTGACGCAGGTGATTTCCTGCGCCATGCTGCCATCCCCATGACGCAACGCCGTGTCGAGTTGCTCAGATAATTTCAGCCGATAACTGGTGACAATCAGCAACTGGCACAGTGCCTGGAGCTGAGTATTATCGAGCCCGGAAAGATGAGCGATTTCCCGACGTGTCGCCAACTGACGCAAATGGTTAATCCACAGCGAGTGCACCACACTTGCAAAGCTGTCGAGGCCGCTTGTTTGTGCTGGATTGCTCTCTTCGTCGGCGAACAGGTCGATATCAAGGCTAAAACTGGCGGGTTGTTGTTTACGTAACTGCTGATGGCTCAACCAGCTTTTTTGCAATGTATGGCGCTCGGGCAGCAGGCTGGCGAGCAGTTCGCCATGAATGGCAGCGCGGGATTGCAACGTACGCACCAGGCCTTCTGCTTGCGCCCGCGCACTCTCTGGAGTCAGGTTTGCACCTTCGATAATATGCGCGAACAGGGCGTTGATTTGCTTATTTAACGCGGTCTGTAACATTTGAATACGAAGCGTACGTTGAGCGGGAACCAGCGCGTCCGTTAGCCAGTCTAGCAAACGGTGCATATTGCGGCTGTCGAGGGCTTGCAGTGTGCCCCAACGTTTCCCCGGCAGGCCGATGACACGTTGCACACCTTCATCCAGGTTAGCGCCGCTAAAACGTGCATCCCTCGGTGTAATCGCCCAAATCAAACCCGGAGTCGTGGCGTTTTGGGGCTGGGTTTTATCGACCCAACGCGCCAGCATTTTACCTGCAGCGTTCACTTCACGACGCTCGGATGCGGCATTGCACACCACTAATTTATCGGGTTGCAGATATTGGGCGTAATCGTCGAGTTGCAGGAGGGGAATATCCACCACATCGACCTGCGCCAGCTTCGGTGGATAGTTAAGCGTCAGGGTGATTTCAGCGCACAGTTGCTGCAAATCAAGTTGAGCGAGGCTCACCTGAGTGCCGATTTCGTGATTGAACAGCGGGCACACCAGTACATCAGCGTTGATTTCCTGCTCCTCAGGTGTGGTTGGGAACAAGAACCCTTCAACCGGCAGCAAGAAGGTGTCCACTAACAAATTGGCAGGCGCCAAAACCTGGCGGGCATTACCCAAATGATTCAGCATTTCGGCAAGTTGCTGCCAACGAGTGGACTGTGTGACGTTGTCACCCCAAAGCGGTGCCAGTAACGCAACCTGGTCGGCAGTACTCAACCACGGCAACAGCTCGGCCATTTGCTGCCAGAGCGCATTATCCAGATGATACTGGCGGCGCACGACTTGATGATAAGTCTGCGCAATATCAGACAGTTGAAGCGGTGTGATGCCCGTTGTCGGTTGTGCCAGCCGCCTGGCCTGTAGCTCTTTAAGTTTTGCGGCGATAACCTCAGGCTGCGCAAAACGTGCAGATGAGTCGGTGTGATACTGGCGAATCATGCGCTGGGCAAGTTCGCTGGCGCTAACCAGTGTCAGCAGCAACGGGTAATGCTCCGTCACCGTTAATTCACGATGCGTAAAACGTACGGCAACGCTGGGTGCATGGCCGGGGTTAATGTGTGTCAGATAATCTAACACCTTCCCGCCGAGCGAAATCTCAATGCGTTCGTGCTGCATGTGTTGCTGATCACCGCCCAGCAGTGTGGTCAGCAGATGATGTTTACCCGCGACCGAGTGGCCATATAAGCCGATGGTGAGTGGCTGCTCCACCTGTAAGTCCAGTTGGTTCTGGCGCTGTTGAAGGGCGGCCATTTTTTGCAATAGCCCATCGGCTTCGTTATCCACTAACGGAACCGACAGACGAGTCTGCTGTACCCAATCCACTAACTGTTGCAGCGTTGAGGTTGTTGAATTCATTTTTGATACACGCTCCCGCTGTCAATCCAGTAATGGCTGGCACCGCTATAGCTTCCTGCCAACGTATTCAATTTAAAACTTAATTGGTTGAGTGGCACTTTACTGCCATCTTGTAACCACGCCTCCGCCAGGACAAAGGCGTCGGCTTCACGGGTTTGCTGTAAACGCACATTCAGCACGCCTTCGCCAGCGATAGACTTCGCCAGTTGAGGTGAATTGATCGCGAGAGTGTACAGCGGTGTGGCGGGCCAGCGAGCATCATCAAGCTGGCGGAACCCCAGGCACGCGTTGCCACGCAGAGGGAAATGCAGGCGCGTATCGAGCGTGGATTTTGGATCGTCGAGATCGATATCGCGATACCAGACGTTTTTCTCAACCAGCGTATTGTTGCCATCCAGCATCCCCAGATATTTCACTGTGGAATAAGCCTGAATATCGGACGCTTTAAAGTTGAAGCCTGGCAGACGTAAATCCATGGCCAGGCTGCACAACATCGCACCGACGGCGGCGGTGGATTTCGGATTGCCGATGCGGCCTTGCTGGCTGAACGGATACCATTCATGCGTTTGATAGTTATCTAGCCAGACGATACGGTTTACCGGCACCGGTTGTTGGTAACGCAATAATGCCTGAACACCAGGCAAGCAACCCGGTCGCCCGGTGACCAGCAGCACATCGCAACAGTAATGGTTGATGACTTCACACAGCGCTTGCAGCGGGGCGGTCAGCGTAAAGTGACCTGCCAGCATCGCTTCCTGCAATTCAGCCAACTCAACGTGTAGCGGCACGCTAAACAAATCAAACGCCGGGGCGTCGGCTGGCAATGCGTGCTGCACCGCCTGTTGTACATAGTTAATCACGTTATCCGTTGGGCGCTGGGTTAACAGCTCGCCAAAGGTCGCTTCAAGCATAGCGTGGCGGTCATCAGGGTCGCTATTTTCCCAGCACGACAACACCGCGTGGCCGAGTGGAATAAACAGTTGCAGCGCGGTTTGCTGGCGCAGCGTGCCACGGGTATCCATGCGTCCGGACTCACCAAACAGCGTGGTCATTAATCCTGTGGTATCCGCCACACCCGCCTGATGAATTTGCGCCTGTAGCGCGGGCAGCACGCAACGCTGAATAACATCCAGCAGAATGTCGTCACCCGCCACTTTAAAGCCTTCGCGGAACAGCAAACGCGGGGTGATTTTCACATTGCTGCCGACGCCATCATCCAGATGATATTGCGTGATGGCCATATCTGTGGTGCCGCCGCCAATATCAATGGAAGCCACACGCAGCGTTTTACCCGGGAGTTCATCTGCGGCTAATTTACGGTCAGGGCGGGCCAGGCTTTGGAAGAAGTTACCGCTCTGTCCGGCATAGTTGACCAGCGCTTCGTTATATAACCACACCAGTTGCCCACAGGTGGCTTCATCCCATTCCATCTGCACGTCGGGCACCGGAACCACGCTTTTTTGGAAATCCCGGTCATTGCTAAAGCCGTCATCAGTCGGGTGCCATTCCATCGCTTTCCACACCAGGCCAACCGCTTCTTGCATACGCAGGCGGAAAATTTCACGCTCTTGTTTCGGCATCGCAGAAGGCAGCGTGAGGATCAAATGGCGCAACTGACGTGGTGCATTGAGATGGCCCATGCTCTGGCGCGAGCCGACGCTGTTGATTTGCATCAACGCCTGCGCCAGCAGTTCGCACAGCATTAAGGACATCAACGAACTGCGACTGTATTGCGGGGAAAATACCGGCAGGCGTTCATCTAACGGCAGCGAATAGAGCGGCTGCCCGTCATCATTCATCAGGTTCATCAAGGGATAAGCGGTTGCCAGTGGCTCGCGCTGAGTTTTCACCCCCATTTGACTGAAGCGCCAGTCCTGGTTGGCCGGGGTTTCATCCCACAAGTAGCGGCGCGGGCTGGAAATACCGCTGGCGCCATCGGTGCCTAAACGAGCGGAAGCCATACTGCGTGCTTCATCACCGACACGGGCAATCGACGGCCAGACAAACGCATCATCGCGGCCACTTTCAACCGAAAAATGTTGTTTGCCAAATTTGGCTTCAGAAAACTCGAGGCGACTGGTGAACATCGCTTCATTGATGATTTGCGGTTCGCTAAGCGAGCGGATTTGCAGCTCGGCGGTCTGGCGCAGGCCGTCGTTTGCTTCGCCATGGTCTTCAATCAATACGCCGCAAGTGTGAGTGTTACCGACGTCCAGCACCAGATCCACCGGGATCGCAGGGGATTGCAGGGTCGCGGTGACAATTTTCACTTCCGGCACTGAAAGCTGAGCACCGAGCATTTCGATAATATTGAGGTAATGCGCCTGATACTCGAAGTTTTTCAGAGCATGACTGATTTCGCTCTCGCTGCGGGATTCATGTCTGGTAACAAACTGCGTGAAAACTTCGCGCAGCCAGCCATCGACCCAGGTCTGGTCGATAAAATCGTTAATTTCGTCGTTGTGCCAGGCCAGTGCAAAGCGTGCGCCGTTTCGCACATCGTTTTGTGTCGGAGCCAGATGCGCTGCAGGGTTGTCGTCAGCAAGGATTTTGGTATCCAGCGCCACGGTAATACGCACTGTGTTGCCTGCGGAGTCTGGCGTTTCAAGGCAGCGAATTTGCACTCGCGCCCAGTTATCCGGCCCGCCAACAAAGGTACGCGGCGGATTAAAGCGCATGAAAGGTAGCGGTAGCCAGGTTTTATCCAGCAGTTTCAGTGAATGACCGAGCGTAATGGTGCTTTCAGGTTTGACGACTTCGGGAGCCGCTCCCTGAGCGCCGGGTAGGGTAAATTTGCCAGGCAAAACATCATAATCAAGGCGCAGCAGCGGGCCATTCGCCGTTTTACGCACAAAGCGCCCGGTGTGTGGGGCGTTTGGCTGCGGGGCAAGGCCGAAATCCAGAAACTGAATGCCGCTGTCT
The DNA here is from genome assembly GCF_035271705.1 of Buttiauxella sp. Classification (GTDB taxonomy): domain Bacteria; phylum Pseudomonadota; class Gammaproteobacteria; order Enterobacterales; family Enterobacteriaceae; genus Buttiauxella. The sequence goes on along the minus strand of NZ_DATERI010000050.1, from coordinate 768 downwards.
TTAATGAGCGTCACGCTCGGTTTATAGGGATACAGAGTGGCAAACATGGATTAATTACTCACTTTTTTAAACGTCACAGGGACCACAGTGTCGCCCTCGTAGCGCCCGGTGCACTCAGCGACATCATTCGGGCCAGCAGTACAGGAAACTTCCGGCAGCGGGTAACGCGAATCATCGTTACAACGTGCGTAGCCACGGGTTTTGATCATCAACGTGCCGGACTGCATCAACCCAGAAAACACTTCCGCTTTGCACACAATGTTGTCGCCATGTACCAGGCGCACAGTGCCTTTGTTATTGGCAATTTTATAATGCAGCGTTGGCGGTTTGCCGGTAATCGAATCTTTAACGCTAATTGCCGCACGCCAGTTACCGTTAAAAAATTTGGTGGAGCCGCGTTTTAATGCATCAGACGGTAAAAGCAGTGCACCTTTAGGGATGACAGCAGGCGGCGGAGTCACTGCCACCGCAGGTTCTGGCACTGGAGGTGGCACTTCTACTACTGCGGCCTGGCTGACGGGCAGTGTTGAATCGGGTGGTGTTGGCACAGGTGGTGTTGGAACAGCCAGTGTTGAAACAGGTTGAGTTGAAACAGGCAGTGTTGAAACCTTAGCAACAGGTTCAGCCTGAATCACCTTAGGTGCGATATCCTTCGGTTTAACAACCTCCGCTACCTTTTCTAAAGGTTCTGCGTGGGGTGCCGATACCCAATAATAAGTGAGTGGTGCGGCGATGCAGGCGACAATGGCGGCCGCCACCGGTAGCACC
>NZ_DATERI010000049.1:0-6507 GCF_035271705.1 Buttiauxella sp. | reverse complement strand
GAGACAGGTCCTACGATATCGCTATAACGTATTCGCCGCAGAATTACTCAGAAAACGTTCTGGCAACGTCCTCTGATTCGTCAATTGCGACGTTGACACCTTCAGGCACACTCTTCATTGCGGGTGAGGGAACCGCAACGCTGGCATTGACTGGGGCAAGTTCAGGGGTAACCACGTCGGTTACGGTCGTAACGAAAGCTGTCGAGGAAGAGCCTGTATATCTGGAGATTGCTCACAACCTTTCCGAAATCGCTGAAGCCGGAGAAAAGGCGCAAGCCGAAGCGCGGGATCATATCGGGTTAGGCGAGCTGGCGACCAAAGACAGTCTTTCAGCTGAAGATGTCGGTGCTGCGCCAATGGCCTCGAACTCGTTGCCGGAAGACCAGGACCTGGACGACCTCACCACGCCAGGCGATTACTTCCAAAGCGTCAGCAGCTACGCCACGGAGGAAAATCACTATCCTGAGGAAACCGCAGGGGCTGTGCGTGTGATCGCGACAGGCGTAAGTGATGGAGCCTGTCGACAGTTTTACTGGCCTTATAACTCAACAAAAGAGTATCGCCGCTTTGGATTCGGTGAGCCACTAGTATTTGGTAAGTGGGGGGAGTTGTAGGATAAGTAGGTGAGGCCTGACTAATGCTGACGGGCCTCACGGCATTATTATTTAAGGAATTTAGGGATATTAAAATCAGATGTAGAGCATGACAGATTTAAGCTCTCCGTTTTCATCGAACACAAATTTACGACCAGTAATTGTTCCTTCAAGATTATATTTCTGATTAATAAAGGAGTCGCCAATAATCATTTCATACTCAGTAGTCATGGTTAATTCCACTTTTGACTCATTTTTAGTGTCTGAAGACTTAGCAATTAGTTCGTATTTCATTTTTTTGTTCCTATATAAATATTAATTGGGTGTACTTAAAGCACATGAAAAAGAATACTCCTTAAGTGTTTATTTGTTTTGATTTAAATCAATATTAAAAATAATTTATTTAATTGACTTGCAACTGAGAGGTGCGGTTGTATTTCTTTATTGGATTAATGTGTCGTGCGTTTATGTAATGCGATATATAATATGTCAAATCGAATTCGGCAATGTTGTTGATGATAATTCGTAGCGAGAAAACTATTACAATAGAAAGCCTCTTTTTGCATATTCCAGTTAATGGGGAGGTAAATTAAATCCGTAGACAGCTTGAGGAGGTTAACTGGAACTGATCGCTGAAGCAGGCTATCAACTGGATCGGGTGCTACGTGACAACCTTCAAGGATATCTCTTGTGATGAAGGGGAAGCGCGCACCTTTATGTTGTTCAATCCTAACGGGGGGCTTTGAGATGGGGTTTCCTTCACCAGCCACAGACCACATCGAAGCTCGCTTATCGCTGGATAAGCTGTTTATTGCACACCCAAGCGCAACGTACTTCATGCGGGCCGCGAACACTTACTGGAGGGCTGGGATAACTCAGGGGGCGTTACTCATTGTTGATTGCTCGGCAACGCCTTGTGACGGCTCTGTAGTCGTTTGCAGGCTGGCGGGTGAGTTCCATATCAGGCGTTTCAGGACTCAGCCATATAAGCACCTGGAAAGCCTGGGCGGTGATGGTCGCAAGGACCGGATAAACACAGATGATGATGACAGGATTTTCGGCGTGATTTTGCACGCGGTGAACGACATGCGAACAATGGAGTTTGACGATAATCCGGTGATTTAAAACCGCCGCTCTTTGTTAGAGCGGCAGTGCCCAACCATTAAGAATCGGAAGGCTGGCGTGGCCCCACAAAGGAATCATCAACTTGCTTATGAACATCCTCATTAAACCAGGATGAATGCGTGATGTTGCTTCTGGGTATATTGATATTAGTGTCAACATGCGCCAAGTTAGCGTAATCGTTGATGAAATAAATTCGTTTTGTATCTTTGTGCCTGTATCCTGACATCATAGGAGTCAATGAAATTTCCTGTGTCGGCGCATCAGTTTCGTTTGGTTCTGCAATGCGGGAAACCACGCCAACATAAACTTTCCCGCAGTCCAATGTGACTAAAATACTTTTCTTATGAAGCATTGAATGAAAGAACAATGCATTCATCGGTGACTCAAGCATCAGTGGAGCCAGAACTGAAAGCTTAAGTTGCTTAGGTATGTCCTTGGGTACAATTGCTTGCTTTCGATTGAGGTCTGATACTAATGCTTTGATGAACTTAACGACGTAGATAACTTTTGCCGTATAGGCCCACAGATAGCCGATTGCTATTGATGTTACAGAGATGCAGATAAACCAAGACCACATTCTGTTTAGATGATCCTCTTTTGTGAAAGAGGTCCATTTTGCAAGATCCATTACTGGGTGAAAGTCAGTAAAGAGAGCTTTCAAAATAACGGCAAGGAAAGCCGCACACATTACACAAAAGAAACCGTAGCCAGCTGCTTTCATGTAAAGCAGCTGGCCTGTGTAACGGTGTAAACGGTAGAAGTGAAATGGATGTTTTGTTAAAAGTATGAAACCACTAATAAGTAACGGAACGATTAAGAGGGCAATCATCTGGCGACATCACCCTCAGCCATTTTCTGGACCTCAATCGGCTGTTCCCAATGGACATTAACCTCTTCAGCAGAATCGTGTCTGATGCGCTCCGCGGCATAATTTTGCATCGCGGCAAACTCTGGAGATTGTTTGATCTCCTGAGAGGAAACCTCAAGCCCACCGCGGCCATGAATGGTTATAGCGCCAATTCCTGTTTCCGGTAATGACTCGATGAAGGCTGCGGGGTCGTATTTTTTATCGTTGTCCTTAACTAACTGAAAGAACAACTTGATCACGCCGAGCGCACCGATAGTGTCAGTCAACATAAAACCTCCTGTATCCTCTATGATGCTTTCCAAGGCAGGTGCAACAATCCTCGTCTTTCCTGCTTACTATCATAGACAATTGTTGAGCTAAAGCGTTTCGCGTTAGCTGTCAAATTTTTAGTAATTATAAACATGCAACATTGTGTAGACAAATCTAACATGCTTTGCTGATTACTCATCCAACAAAAGGTTGATGCTGAGCATAATTTTGTAAATTTCAGGCATAGAAATTCATGATGCGTATTCGGGTGTACACATTCCATGCAGGCGGCTGCTTGCTAATTTAATAAACTGATAACGCGAAGATTTTGCATGTGCATCCACGATAAAACCACGAATGCACACGAAAAAAGTGATAAGTATTTGAAATGTAGTGCATGTATTTGCAGCTATTTCAGGTCGGTTTTTGCTCGCTTTAGCTCTTAACTACTTGATATTTAACAAAAACCAAAAAGGGCTGGCAGAAACAGGAATCGTATTCGGTCTCTTTTTATCTGCATGAAAGTAAACGATAAAATCCGATTATCGACCTCTGCAGCGAGCACATTTCCTGTGCGCCTGGTTCAAACATACCACAACACGGCAGGCCAAAGTCCAGCCCTTTTTGACTGTTTTGTTAAATTCTTGTGCGTAGTTGGCGAAAGCCCTCAGTAGTCTGGAAGCGAGAACTCATCGATCCCGCGATATCATCCAGCAGCTCGAAGCGGCGACGATATTCAGCCCGCTTTTTACTGGCAATCTCTTCCAGCGATTTTCGTTCCACCTGCAGGGGGAGCTGCCAGCAGAAAGGCGAGAGCTTGCGGCCGTTAAGCGTTTCCCAGAATTCGTCATAGCTGGCGTGGAAATGTCGACCTTTGCTCAGGCGATAGCGCAACGCGCGGAACACGTGTCCCTCATCGCTGACGGCGAAAATGGCGTGAATATTCGCCTGTGCGGCCAGCTGGAAAATCACTTCCATCAGGACGCGCTTAGGGAACAGGCCGTGGCAGGCTCGGGTGGCCTGCTTGATTGCCTCCCGCGATACGTTGCGGCGCGGTCCCTGAAGTCCGCCAATGACCAGCACTGGCCGACCGTGGCTGCGCGCGACGCAAAACGTCAGGCTGGCGAGCAAGGTGTTATCGCTGTCATGGAGCCACAGCGTACTCTCGCCTTCACGCTCGGCTTTGCCGGCGGAGGAAGCATTGACGGTATAGGTCACGTCGTTTTTTGCCTGAAATTGCACAATGCACTGCTCGTGCGGGCTCGTCAGGGCGTGTCCAAGATCGCTGTTCTTCAGGCTATCGATCCAGTGATAGTGACTGACAACAGCGTCGGCGCGATCGCCAGGACGCAGGCCGCGCATCAGGTACTGGCGGTGGGTTTTACTCGGTAACGTGATTTGCGATGCCAGCAGCCTGTCAAAATCATCGCGTCCTGATAGCGTGTCCAGCATGCGCTGGGTGGAAGCGCGGAATAACAGTGAGCGCAGAAGAAATTTCAGCCGGTAGTCGCGCTTCTGCCAGATTGGGCCCGGAACGCGTTTTCCTTTCACCAACTCGGAGATGATATTTGTGCGACAGGGATACAGCACATCGTTTTGCAGGTGTATGTTAGACACGTTAAGACCTCTCATTCTATTTCGCTCTATTTTAGAGGGGCGGGAATAAGGGATTAATAGCCCGACGATCTTTATTTCCGTTTGGTTGAAGGTTTGTTTGATTTGGTAAAAAACGATGTCGGGACAGGATATTTTCTGCTGCAGCTATACTCTTTAAAGGAGGCATTATGTATCAGAAAATAGAAGGTGACCGCTGGCGTCACGTCTGGGTCGTCAGCGATATACATGGCTGCTATCAATGGCTTATGGACGCACTGAAGCGTCGACATTTCAATCCTTACGAGGATCTTTTGATTTCCGTTGGCGATATTATCGACCGCGGCCCCGATTGCGTGAAATGTTTACAGCTTATGGACGAAAAATGGTTTCGGGCGGTGCGAGGCAATCATGAACAAATGGCGCTGGATGCAATAGAAAATAATGATTTTGCGCTTTGGATGTCAAATGGCGGCATATGGTTTTCAGCGCTCGAAGACAAACGGAACGCTCTGAGGCTACTCAACGCGTGTCGGGACTTACCGCATATTATTGAAATAACCTGCGCAAACGGTCTGAATGTTATTGCTCATGCGGATTATCCGGCAGCGGAGTATGTCTGGAATAAACCGGTGAGCCTGCAGCGTGTGCTGTGGGATCGTGACCGTTTAATGGGGTTTATGGTAGGGAAAGGGCAGGGGATCCAGGGGGCGGATCATTTCTGGTTCGGACATACGCCATTGGATAAACGCTATGACTTTAACAATCTGCACTATATCGACACCGGTGCGGTGTTCGATGGCTTCCTTACGCTGGTTCAGCTGCAGTAATAAATAACCCGCCTTCGGGCGGGTTCACTTTAGGTCAGGCAAGACGCAAGACCCAGGCATCGGTGTTACGGTCGTAATGCTCGCGGTAAAGGACTGAGTGTTCTCCATCAAGGATAGCCGGGACGCTGGTGTCGGCATCCCAGGCATCCAGTTGCATGCACAAATCCGGGTCGGATTTGCAGGGAATACTTAACGTTCGATCGCCTTGTGCTTCGCCGCGCAATTCTGCGTCGTCGATTTCAAAAGCGCCAATACGCACGCTGGTTTTCGTCATAGTGCTCTCCGGGTTCGTTGCAAAAATCTGGTATGACCAGTACGGGCATCCATTTTTTAGCCTAGACAAGGAGAGCAAAATCGCCAGTAAAAAAATGCGCTTTTTTAGTCGGTGCGAGTGTTACCCGTAAACAAGCGACCATCACGAACCAGCTCGCGCGGATAATTATTTTTCAGCCGTGAACCGATCTTTTTCGCCAGCCCCAGCGGGAACCCCTGATAGGTGACAATGACCTCATCCTGCGACGGGGTACTTTCAGGGTAAACATCACGGCCGCGATACCACTCTTCGGCTTCCTGATGCGTCAACTCAAAGGTGTTGTCGCTACCTGCCAGCGCAATAACCGCCTCGTGCTGCCAGCGGTACCCCTTGTTGTGTACTTCCGCCAGGCGGATACCGATACGGGAAAAGCGGACTTTGCCGATAAGCGGCTCAATGTGTGCCGGGAACAGCCATATCTCTTTATCACGTATCCAGAGGTGCAAACTCTCGTCCCAGACCAGCCCAACCCTGTTGGCGGCGGCTTCAAGCTGCGCGGCATCGCGACCTTTAAGCGGCGCAAACGGGAAATTGCCGACTTTGAATTTTGGTATTGGCAGGGGAGCCACCGCCTGCGTTTTACGCAGACGTGCGACAAAGAACCCTTCACAGTCGTAAATTTGTGGGAACACGTGGAGAAAACCGTCGGGCGTGGCCGCCTCATGTGCCGTGGGGAATAAGTCATTAAGGGGCAGGAACTCGACCGCATCCGGGTATTGGGCTTTCAACCATAGACAAACCTCTTCGTTCTCATCGCGGTTTAAGGTGCACGTTGAGTAGACCAGCGTGCCGCCAGGACGCAACGCGTGAAACGCACTCTCAATCAGCTCGCGCTGCGTGGCAGCGATATCCAGGTTGCTTTCCACCGACCAGTTTTTGAGTGCATCAGGATCTTTGCGCACCACGCCCTCGCCGGAGCAGGGAGCATCCAACAGA
>NZ_DATERI010000048.1:0-22358 GCF_035271705.1 Buttiauxella sp. | reverse complement strand
TGACTTCCCTACGCTGGCATTATCCAGATCAGGTGGTACGGGTATTTCTCAGCCTTCACGTAGAAGGGCACCCCGAGTCATGTAGATTGAATCTCTATACTTTTTGCCAGCTTAGGGGAAGTGGGTTGCTAACGCAAGCCTGCCCTTCCGGTTATCGCTTCTTCACCTTGAAAATACGCATAACCCCTTTTTTGACCCCCACCCCAAAAACGAAAAAGGGGCATGAGCCCCTTTAAAAGGTCAGTAGTTGGATCAATGAGTGTTAGTTCTGATTGTGTAGAATGAAAACACATAAGACTGAGAAAAACTGAGGGTCGATCAATGAGTGCTCGTGAAGCCTATCGCCAATACCGACAAGCAGTGACCGCATGCAAAAGTATTTTCGCGCGGGGCGGGAATGTTACTGGTGATTATGGCGAACATCTCGTACAGCAACTTTATGGCGGGACGCTCCTGCCAAACTCCCATAAAAGCGCCGATGTAAGGCTGGACGATGGCACATTGTTGCAGGTTAAAACCAGAGTAAATAAAACTCAATTAGGCGGGATTCGCTCATGGGATTTCGATTACCTAATCGGCATTCAGCTTGATGAAGATGCCGAAGTGGTATTGGCGGTTCGTGTTCCTGTCGATGTTTGCCGCCAGATTGCAGGGTATGCCAGCCACGATAACAAGTTCGTAATCCATCTCAACGGCGTACTGCTGAAAGTACCTGGCGTAGAGAACGTCACCGAAGAATTTCGACAATTACAAGCCATCTAAGGGGCGTAAGCCCCTTTGTTAATCTTCTTGTTTGTCGAGGAGGTGTATTGCTTTCCAACATAAAAACATTGTGGCAATACTTGCCCCCTCGCCAATACTTTTTTCACATGCCACAGCAAATGCTTTATTCTGAATGTCTTCCCAATCAAATTTGAAAGCATTCAATTCTTCATGGGTGACTTTGTAATCATGCTTATGCGCATAGTTATTTCTAACTTTGTTAATCGCTTTGAATGCAGAGTAGTATTTATTATTAAGCAATCCCATAGCAAAGGCCAAATCTACTTTTAAATCATAAGAACGGGTAGACCTGAAAAATACCTTAGGCTCAACAAGATTTCTTGAAATTAATGTTTCAAGAACTTTCTCAATAAATAGATGCCCCTTTAGGATAGGAGATAATTCCTCCTCTTCAAATACGAGGCGATCCATAACATGCTGATCAAGTTCATCAGAAGACAAATCATCAAAGTTCAAGATCAATTCCTTTAATTGAAATTTGGCTTGGGTATTTTATCATAACCTTGATTCAGTATCATACTCATCCACCTGTAGATGATTGACCGCTCAAAGTAGACAACGTGAGCGATTGCATGAAGCTGGCTTGTGAGGCTTTAGCCGTGAAATCGACATAATCCGCAAGTCTGCTCGAATCGCTGGCGATAGTGAGCGGTACGGATGCCTCAAGATTTAGATTGAATGTAGGATTCACCGTGTACACAGGCGCATTGCCGCTGCTTAGTGACATTGCAGAACCACGAAGAGAATCACCATTTACGCTGTATTGATTTGCCGCCGTACCTGCATTACTACCACCAACACCCAACCAATCCATGATCGCTGGCCCCACACTCTGAGGATTCCAACCTGTTTGCTCCTGCACCCACGAGGCCGCACTGTTAGCACTTCCTGTTACGCCATCATAGACCGCCTGGGCCGCTGGCTTATCGCTTTCAGTGAACCACTGAGGGAAACGAGAGCGAAGCCCTGCATTAAGATCGGAGATTACGCCGGAGATTTCCCCCACAAACCCGGTGATTTCTTTAGAAAGATTGCCTAAACCCTCTCCGAGCATTCCAGCTGATTCGGTGATCACTTTGGTGTTCTTCACGAGGTCATCACCGCCATCAGCAAAACCTTTCATGAATCCAGTAAAGAGGCTGTTATCAACGCCATTCATCAGATTACCCATTGCAACGGTTAGATCGCCGTAAGCATAGGTTTGTTTGATCTGTTCATCGTTAAGGGTTTGACCACTCTCTACAAGGGTTTTCAACGTCTTGCTAAACTGCGCACCATTATTCATAAAAGCATCGGTGTAATGCGCAAGGTCATCTCCAAAATCCTCGATCAGATGCCCGATAGATGCCTGAGACATTCCACGGCGCTGACCTTCGTTAACAGTGGCTTGAATGAAATCTAACGGGTTATCCTGGTACTGGGCGATCTGCTTCTTGTTCCAGCCGAACAGGTTCATAACGTTGTCTATAGCTCCGTTACCACCTTTCCATTTACCTGATTTCTGATCAAATGCGGAGTTTGTAACCGATTCACCCAAGCGTTCGCGCACATCTTTGAAGTTGTCCGTCACCTTGTCTACTGATGCGCTATCTATACCATGTTGCTGTCCGTAAGCTACAAGGGCTTTAACAGCATTTGGATTAGTTTTAACCAGTGCTGACTTTCTAATTAAATCAAGGTTTTCATTACCTTTGTCACGAATACGAGACAGGACACCTGCCCCGCCAGCAAATGCAGCAGTGGCCCCGATTAAGCCCACTCCACCGCCGATGATGCCGTTTATACCTCTTTCTTTAATGCCCTTTGCAGCCCCTGCATAGTCTGTTTTCTTAGCATGGCGTATTGCCGCCGCCTGAGCCTGAGTGGAAGCTGTCACCTTAGCTTGTAACGCTGCTTCACGACGCATAAGAGCTATGCGTTCGCGTAGCTCATAGTTCATCTTCTGACTACTGATCTGACCGTTACGGAAAAGCTCTGTCTGTTCCTTAGCGAAGCGGGAAAACTGGTATTGCTTCGCAGGATCAATGCCGTATTTCCCGGCTATGCCTTTCATCTGGAGATTAGCACTGCGGAATTTCAATTCGGCTGTTTCATTACGTTTGGCAATCTTAGCCGCTTCCCTGGCTTGCGCTTTCCCAGCCTTTTCTGCCTGGCGTTGTTGCTGCTTCAAATCACTGGGCGTTTTAGGCGAAGCAGATTTTGCATCAGCCACTTGTTCCCGCGCTTTAGTTCTACGTTGCTTTTGAGCCTGAAAACGAATCTTCGGGTCTTTAATCTTAGAAAAATGACGTTGAAGGTCATCTGCGGATTTTTTAGCCTCCGCAATACTCTGCTTGTCCACAACGAAGGTGACGGTATTTTTTATAACACTTGTAGAAATCTCAAGCATGATTATTCACCGCCTTTCTTTTCGTTCACAAGATAATTAAGTGCATCTGATACACTCATCCCTCTGAAAATAAGTTGTCTCAAATGTGTATGACTCACATCAAGCGCTCTCGATACGGCTGCTAAATTGAGTATTTGCTCTGCGCTTGTATCATTAAGTTGTAAATGTAAGCCTCGACTCTTAAGGATAATTTCCAATTTTATCTTTCCTCTTATTCTGGAAATAAAAAAGGGCGGGAACACTGGGGAGATTTGCGCTCTCATAGTTCCCAACGCTCACACGCCCTGTTTAAAAGCTCTTCTTTATTTCCAGACGGGAAGAACTACCGTCTATCGCTCGTTATTCCGAGACAGTACCGAAAATGATCGCTTGTGGGATCGCCACGATTGGGAGATAGCTGCACTCTGTAGCCACTTCTGGAAAGCCCCAACGCTGATCTACAATCACATACTGGTGATACAGTTCCGCGCCTTTGCCTTGTGTCGCATGGCGAACACCAACACCAGAGTGAAGAACGTAAGCGTTAGATTCAGGAGCCATTAATGGGATACTCACGAACGAATCAACACCAATACGATCCGTGATAAGGCTATAACCTGTCACATCGATCACGGTTACGCCGTTCAGCGTCCATGTTTCAAAAGCTGGGTTTGAACTTTTAGTACGGGTGTAGAAGTTATCGCCAGATTCCAGCGGCAGCGTATACACCATGAAATCTTTCACGGACGGGTGATAGCGTAGCGCTACGGCTGCTTTGCCGGATGCCAGGATCACCGCCCCTTGTTTAGCCTGTGCCAGCCCTGATCCAAGTTTCACATTCTGAATGCGTCCGATCTCACTTAGTTGCTGGAATACGTTAGCGTCTGCGCTAATGTCTATCGTGTATGTGGTTTTAGCTTCGCCAGCAAGGAAATCTAAATTGCCCTGTCCGGCGTATTGTGACTCCACACGAAGCCCTAACAGCGCCTCTACAAGGTCAACCTCTACCGTGTTACTCACCTGTGCATACTGTGCGTCGCTGAAATCAGAAATAGCGAGGGTAATTTGATCAGCAGTGTCTACCGTTCCACGCGCTTTATACTGCTCCAGATCTCGTGAAGTCACTGAATTTAAGGAATTAGTGTATTTAAGCTGATAGAGGGCATTGGTAAATTCTGGGCGTTCTGCACTGTTCCAATCTGACTGTGCATAGGGCATCTTTTCAGGTGCAACGAGATTTTTCACATCGGTGATTTTCTCAAGAGCAATACTATTAACTTCGTGATGTTCAACACGGAATAACCCAAGATTAGTTACAATCTGGTTTAGTTGAGTAGAGAATGTAAACGGGCTGGCAAAATCGTACATGTTGCCAGAAAATAAATCTGAATAAGCCATTCTTATTATTATCCTTAATTAGGTTGTGCGTAGCGCTACGGTGTCGTAGTCAGTGAAAGTGAATCCCAGATCCTCGAGTTTTTCGATAACAGCAGTTTCATCCATGCTATTAAACTCAATCCCGAGTTTCGAAATAATAACGTGTACAGGGTTTGCTACTACGATAGCCGTATCACCTGCAAATGCTGGCTCTACCATGACAAATGCAATGTCGGCTGCTGCGGCGGCTTTTGCCCCTGTTACTGTCACGAGGTCGCCTACAATCAGTTCGGATGCAATACCGTCTGTTAGTTTGACCAGTTTATCCTGTAGCAGGGCATCACTTGCATGCGCCACTACTTTATAACGGGAGAATGCGTTATTCCCGTTCAGAGTTTGAAATGTTCCAAATTGCATTGGTTATTTTCCTTTTGCTAATAGTTTTAATCGTTCCTCAAGCCCTGATGATGGGTGAGGGGTATGTGATTTTGTGATCGTGGCTGTAGGCCAGAATTTTTCTGTAACCTCTCGAATCTCTTCAACACTTACGCCTAATACATGCGCCGCCTGTTTCATCATCTTTTCAGTGAGGATAAGTGAAGAGGATTTGTGAGTGATCACACGGTCATAGTTCATCAGAAACATGAAGAAGTTTCCTTATTGTAACTTTTTTGTTTTCATCATTTAACAAACAAGGCGACCGAAGTCGCCAAGAGAGAATGCCCCTTGCTAAAGAAAGCATTATTTAACGTCATAGAAGAGGCCATGAAGTTAAAGAGTGATTTCTTAAATAAATGAAGGGCGCAATGTGAATACAGATGTAAACACAAAGTAGGGTCGCCCGTCATTGCTCCTCATTTAAAAGCGTGTTGCAGCGCCCTGGAATAAATGAGGATTCATTATCTATCGCTGACACTTTCGGGAGTGTTATTAATAGAAGATTGCCAACCTAACGTAATTCCTGAATTACTTAAATTTCGAAATTATACAATTTTCCAGAACTTTGTAGTTTGACAACTAATCAATCCATTAGGGATTTGAGTAAAAAGCACAATGCTTTTCCGTAAAGAAAGGAGATGCACGGTGATTGCTCACACCATTACAACACAATAATAATGTGACCGTGCATTACCTTCGGAACGACAATGAAGAAATAACCGTAGCTAAAGAACATAACCCTATTCTTTACGGAAAGACATTGAAGAGAGCGCCGCTATGGGAAACGGCATTCTCAGGAGTGCGTATTGACATACGAGGAAAGAAACGTGATTCGATACGTTTATTCAGATCCTATAACTACTTTAACATAAAAGTGACAACAATGCAAGCATTTTATTCACTTTAACTGCATTTTTATTCAATTTCGCTTGCTGCGTATTTCTCCGCAATGCTAACGGCAAGCTCTCCCAACTCAAGCGTGATGTATTGCAAAGAGCAAGCAAGCTCCTCAAGGGCATTTGCTGCTCTCCACGCCTGATCAGCGGTAATGGTGCTGCCGTCACGCTCCACCAAACGCGCTACAGAGGTTTGAAGATGCTCAAGGGCTGTGATGCCTTGCTCTGTATGTCTGACAGCGTTCAGGAGGCTCTCAGGCGTTGCTGTGATGTATGTTTTATTCACTTCCTGTAATAGCGGGAGATGATAGTTATCTTCGAAACTAAGGAGTAGAGATTGAATTGTGTCGTTAGTCATTATAATTTTCCTTATCGTCATTAAATAAAAAATCCAAATCGGCAGTGTGACCACTCAGGCCGTTAGTTTGTGAATACCCGACATAATCGGAGTAATTTTCAAATCCGATAATTTGCCAGGGTTTAAGCTGGCTACTGTCAATTATGTATTCTTTTCTACGTCGTGGCTTGTAATAAACGTTGTCCGTTGACGATAGAACATCCTGCAATAATTCAAACTCTGATCCGGTTGGAACCGTTGGAGGGTATTCTATTACTTCGGTAATCCATTCCCCTGGAATAGACTCTCGTGCGAGGTCTTGTAGAGAATAGGTGTATTTACGTTTGCTGGCGCGTGTCGCTTGTTCTATCCGTTTAATCGGATTTCGTTCTTTTCGTCCCATTTATTCCTCGTAGAGGGGAAACTCCCTGTTTTCTCGTTAATGTCCATACTGCGTAAAATGCAAACAGCCAATAGGTAGCGATGATCATAAAAGTTTCCCGTATTATTTCTTAGTTGGTTGTCGTAATGAAGCTCACCGCTTCGTTTACAGTAATGTCGTAATACTTACCGTGGCGTTCCATAGTAATAACGGCTGCATCGTGCATTAATAACATCCAATACCGCGCCCCGCTTTCACTTATTCCCACACCATCAGCAATGTGTTTCACTGTTGCTCGAATAGCTCCGCTTTCACGTTTGAGAGATGCGAGGTGATAATAAAGACGTTGGCAGACGGTGTTACATTCGATTTGATGATGTGTAGCTTCGTTCAATAGGTATAATTTGTTCATGTTACTCCTGTTATTAATAGCTATAATCGCCCCATTCTTTCGAAGAGATTTCTCTTCATTGCAAGATGTTCTATGGCTTTCGGATTGGTTAATTTCCCCTGGTTCTCAAATAATGCGAGGTAGGGTAGATCGAAATCCTGGAATACCTGAAAGCGATCAGATGCGTCGTTTAATCTTTCAAAGGCTTTCCCATCAAAACGTTCATCTCGTGGCGTTTTAAACTCGAATGGGGAAATAGCTTGCGGTAAGGCTGGTGTTTTCTTTGGCGCTGGTTTCTTCGTGGGCTTAGGTGTTGCCTTCACCTTTTCCGGCGTTGGTGCTTCGTCAAGGTCGCACATCGGATCGGCTTTCGCCTCTTCGCGTTGCTCCTCCGGCTGAACGGCTGGCGCGTCTTCTTTGGCGTTACCAAACACGGGATGCTTCAGACAGTCCACCCAGACAGGATTTTTTGCCGTCCCTGCGTTCCGCTCAAGCAAGAAAGAATCTGGTGTAATGTTGGCTACAGTCCATTGGTTAGATCGGCCTGACAGCGTGGCAACCACTAAACCAACTTGTTTTAACACCTTCAAACATCGTAGCGTTGTGCTCTTCGAGAGATTAGCACTTTCTTTCAACTCTTCTACGTTGTCATGGTAGATCCCTTTATTCCCGCCAGTGCTTGACGTGGTAAAGAAATGATAACGCTTGCGCATACGCGAGTATAATACTTTTGCATCGTTGGAGAGTTCCACGCGCTCACCTGTTTTAAGGTTGGTAATGTGGCTCGCTTCGATGAATGCTTCTTCTGTACCAAAATACTTGTAAATGTCTCCGTTTATAATGTCGGTCATGTTAGGGTGTATCCTTATTTAGTAGAACGTTCTCCGCTCTTGATTGATAATGAAAGTGTGATTGCAGCGTCAATTAACATCTCCTGCACTGTTACGCCTCGCGCTCGCGCCTCTTTAAATAAAGTGGTAAAAACTTCATCAGGCAATTTTACGAATGTTCCGGCTGATTTCTTCTTTTGGTTTTCGCTCATTCAGTTTTCTCCTTCTGGCTTAATTGTTGGTGGTGGTTTCAGCCTGTTCAGCTTTCCACTGATCGTAAAGTTCTATCCCTTTACGTAATCTTTCAGCATGTTCCAAATAACCTTGACGCTGTGCTGCTGCTCGCTGGCTGTTAATTGCCTTGCGTGTTTGGCTTCCGGCTTTTAAAGCCTCGAAGACAATTTCTGGATTAAAATACTTAATGTGGATTCTCCTTGCGTTAGATACACGGAAACACCATCCAGGGAGAACGTTAATAACGTTGCCTGATAGTGCGGTGTATTTTGGATTTTGTGGTTAGGCAGAATGCCTTAAAAGATGGCAGGGTGAATGCTTTCATCACCCTACTTAGTTACTCTATCATGAAATGATTTAAATGTCAATAGGTGAAGGTAAGTTTATCCCATTTAAGATCATAGCACACCGCTCAATTGCGATCAACCTCAACCAATCAACATAAAACGCTCTGTATCGAGCTACACAAGGTTTGCATACACATGCACTACATCGGTATTCCCTACCCTACTTAAAGCGCTCTACGGCTCTCCTGTGCGCCCTCTGGCACTTCCAGAAACCAATTGCACAACTACAGCGGGATAACGCAGTTATCAGGATGGAAGGTGTTGGTATTGGATTGAGGCTGGATGAACTGGAGCCATCAGCGAACAGTGAAGCCTTAGCCACTGACTTACTGAAACCTTGCATGGGTGAACGTTAGTTCATGAATGGATGGTTGAAGTTAGTCAGCTTATCAGATGGTAATTCCGCGCACAGCGCAAAGGTACTTTGCCTACGGCATAAAATCATTCGTGCCTGACTCTCGTCAGAAACGAAGTTTGCACGAGTCAAGAAGGTACAGAGTAACGCTTTGCTGTGGCTATGAGCGGAACGTGGGTGTCCGGGAAGCCACTAAACGGCGTACCAGGACATTTCCCCTTGAGTGACGGCGAAGAGCCGCCAGCAAATAATCTTTGCGACAAGCGCAAAAACATAGATCTTCTAAAAGCTCTCTTTGAGAGATCGCTTTTAGAATCTCTTTGTATAGGGTGCCAAATTGACACCAATCACAGCTCAATCAGTGCCATTTTGACACCTGTTATTCCCGAATAGGTGCCATTTTGACACCTATCCATGAGTGCCATTCTGCCAATAGGTGCCAAATTGACACCATTTAGGGTTAGCCTGTTGCTTTGCCCTCTCCACACTACCCCATGCAACAACCCTGGGTTAATTCCCATCAAACTGGCGCGTAATCCGCTGGTAATTAGCAGGTAAAGATCAAGGTTAATGTAGCCTAAGTTAAACTTTAAGTTTCCATTGTAGAATGGCTTAACTTTACCAAACCCTTACACCGGGCGGATCACAGGGCTGTTTGTCATGATAAACCACTTTGGTCACATGCAAGAATGTTGAACGAGCTTTCTAAATTGAAACGACGTTTCTTTTTTCATGCTCAAAACTCCTTCATTTGAGAATAATTCTCAACAAATCAGATCTCATCGCAACAAATGAGAGGCGTTATCATTAACGCCGCATCTACAGTGCAATTACGCCCTACTTCGATACACTTTCGTAAAGTGTATTCTGTAACTCATTGATTCCACTCAATCAGAACACTTTTCCATCACTTCATCGTGCAAACAGGGGTAACTCCCCGTCATCGAAAATAAATTCCTTGACAGAACCAACGTTTCATGAACCATTCATGAAATTGCATTTATTGTTATTTTTCAATTAGTTGCCGATATTCGGGCGGGACGCTGTGCAGAATTGGGGAAGTGCCTCGGGCGGTGTTCGATAGGTCAGGCAACCGCGCACACACTTTGATCATTTTGTGCTCTTAATAAATAAACGTATCGTGCAACATGTTGAAAATGATCATTTTCTGATCAATGATGTTTTCACCGAAACGAAAAAGAGGAGAGATAAAGATGAAAGGTATCAGCCAGGCGCTAAAGAGCGCAGACGATGTTAAGGAAGTGGCAGCAGAGCTACAGCGCAACGCCAGAAGCAACCTGTTCTATTGCTTGTGGGTGTTTATGTATGAATCGGGCTTGCGTATCTCTGACGTGCTCAAGCTCAAGTATGAAGATGTAGAGGGGCAATCTCACCTCAAGGTGAAGCAGGAGAAAACCGGAAACGTGGTGAGGCCGAAGGTGACAGCCGCGATGCTCTCTGTCGTGGCACAACGCAAGGCAGAGCAAGCGAAGATGCCTGTAGCTACAGATTACATTTTCAGTGCTGCCACATTACGCAGCAGAGGGCACGCAGTCACTCGTAACACCGTTTTTACTGAGTTTGGGAAGATGGGACGTAGAACGGGATTCTCTAACGTGGGATGCCATACACCCCGTAAAAGCCGTGGGCGTATGATGTTCGATGCAGGGGTAGCTATTGAGACAATCGCCCATTTCCTGGGGCAGACAGATCCACGGTCAACCATGTATTACATCGGGTATGGTCAGGACGTGCAGGACGACTTAACAGAGGAGTTTTCTTTAGAATGGTGATCAACATGAAAGGCTTGGTGTGCTGACACTGGCGCTATTGCCAGTCCAAGCAAACACCGGACAAATTACGATGACTCACCCACAGGAGGAACAGACAGAGAACGGAAAAACACTGTGCGTATACAAGAATAGCCAGTATCATTTCACTTACACGACGAAAGGCTCATGCCCCTATGCCAAAACGTTTAACACAGGGGATGCTAAACCGTAGCTATTTTCTAAGCCGATGTGGGGATTAAGTAAAGCTCCTTATTTCCATAACGTAAACTGCGCCTGTCCCAATCGATGGTAGCTATTACCGGGAAATCAGCTTTATTAGAAAATAAATAACGAGTGTTCGCTACAACGGTTAATTTATTATCCGTAATTTTGCTCCCCTCTCTAAAACCGTACATTTGGGGATCTGCAAGATAGAACCAACCATCATGCCCCACTCGACGATAAATTAGTCCGAAGATAATGCCTCCAAAGCCTTGAATGAGATACTCGTCATAAATCATTGGTTTTCCATCTGTATCCAAGTCTACCAGGCGTAAGATGCTGGGCGCTTTGCCATCTGGAACAACCTCCATAACTGCACTAACAACTTCTTCGTTCTGCTGTGTTGGTGCGTCAGTCTCCAACCACTTTTTAAGAGAATGTTCCTCATTCCCAATGAGATAATAAATTCTGAAATCTCCTGCCATTTTGCCTCTCCTTACTATGCTGTTGTATTCACATTCAGATTACAACAAAATCAATGCAATACAAGACAATAAGTGCCAGCTATGACAGGAAGCCAGCTTCATTCGCTGATGATGTGGTTACAGGCTTTGAGAGGATAATACGAAGGGGCGTAATGCCCCCTTTTCATGGGAATTTTTTGCCTTTTCTCTGATAATAATTTTTCCAGAATTTCATTGGTGATTCAGCACAATAATCGGACAACTCTTTGAAATCAGACTTAAACTGAGGGAGATTTTTAGCTAATGTTATTTGCTTCGGCAGTACGCCTGTACCATCACCAACAACTTTAAACGTCATTGCACCACGCTTTCTATCCTCGTTAATTAATTCCAATGCTGCAACAGTTTGCATTTTGCCCTCATGCAACTGCTTTAAATAAAACTTTCGGTTAAAAAAGAAATCACGGAATGTTGGCGCATCTGCTTCAAGCCTAATGTCCCAAGTAAGCGGCAGAGCGTCACAGATTTTTTCACTCATCATTTCACCGCTCGCGCTTCCGTCCTCGGATGCCTCCATACTCAAAGTCATCTTTGGTTGTGAAGGATCCAATCCCAGTTCTCCACTGCCCGCTAAGTATTCAGCATTTGTTGACCATTGACCTGTTAAAAATTCGCTATCGTAGATGTATGTCTTCTTTAATTCTTTATACGACGAAGGTATTTTCACTAAACTATCTAAAGCACCACTGAAACTGGTCAGAAATCCTGCAAGATAGATCAGCGCGTATTTACCCCATTCGAGCTTCTTCATGGACATCCTGTATGAAAAGTTGTGTTCAACCTTGCTTGTTAACCGCCACTAATTCCAAAGCACCATAATGAGCTTGCCTATGGCAATTTGGACACAATGCTATAGCATTTTCCACGGAATCCTCCCCGCCTTTAGAAAGCCACTCAATGTGGTGAACTTCAAGAAATGGAGTACCATCTTCTTTCAGGAAAGGTGCATCACGCTTACAGCTTTGGCACTTACCATTAGCCCTTAAAAGAACTTCTGCAACCACATACGGGCTTCGCTTATAAACTCGTGTTGTTACTTCGGTTAGCGCTGGAGTTTTACTTTCCGTTGCTAAAATCCGCTCCCGTGTAGATGAGGGTAATTTAGCAGCAGCCTCTACTGCTTCTTCAAACTCCGACTTCACTTGACGGTAACACCATTTACCCTGTTGATCCTGGTACAACTCCCATACACCATGCACAGAGGGCTGATAAATCTCGAAAATGTTCCCTCGCTTGAATAAGCGATCATACTCATGGTAGCGGTGAGTCGTATCATCTGTTCTTCTGGCTACTTCATTACAAGGCCAATGGCTTCTATTGCAATTGACGGTGTTAATAACCAAGTTAGAGCGCGTGTTGTCCCGATAGTGAGGATACAATTCCCTCAGATAAGCATCGACTTGCTTTATTGTTGCAGCCCCTCCCAACTTCTCTACTACTTGAACAGTAGTAATCCTTATCGGCTGGTTTCCATACTTCAAAGCACGATTTGGTTTTGTTGCCATCTTTGGCCTCACCTGCAACTAAGATTTATCTTAGGTTATCTATCAAGCATCGTTCATGCAACTCTCTGATTTAAGACAATAGAAGCCATAAGGCCCCGTCAGGATTCCCAGCACAGGCCGTCAATCACATAAGAAACTGAGGATAAGGGGAATGTATGCAGATAGCGCTGGGTGATGCCTGCTCCGCTTTTCTCATGGCCAACCACCTGCTGCAAGTGCGAAAGGTTTCCTACCCAACCAGCTAAACAGGTTGAAATCATTGTGTGCCTGAAACTATGCACCAAGCGGCGCTGCCCGTAGTCATCCTGATACGGAATCCCAAGCTGATCACGAACATCAGCTAAAACTTTGCCGATCTTCGTCATGTTCGTACCTGCCACTTCTGAAAAAATCCGCTCTTTCCACTGGCGATTAACGTAATCCATGAAACCCCATTCAATTAACTTAGGGTGGATCACTACCTGCCTGGTAGCGTTCTCGGTTTTCCCCTGACCTCCTTCAGCAATCAGGAAGTAGTAGCGCTGACTGTCTTCGTCGAATTTGATCTGTGACTTCTCCAGCCTTCCTATTTCTCCCCTTCTGGCCCCAGTGTATGCCAACAACAAAGTGACCCATTTTTGCCAGTTATCAGGCTGCTTGAGCGCCCACCCTACAAACTTTCTCATTTCTGCTGTGCTGTATGCCCCAAATCTCGCTTTCGATGGTGCAGCCACTACGCCATCGGTTGGCGATTTAGATAAAATGTCTTTGTTTTCTGTGAGGAAAGTTTTGAACAGTGATTTGTATAATTTGAGATGCTTATGGATGGCCTCAACACCAACCAGCTCATCCGGTGGCACGTCATCACATTGTATCAGTTGCTGAATGGTCATTGAGCGGTAAGGCTGAACAACGCGCTTAGGGAGGTTTTCAACCACTTCCATCACTTGTTTAATGTCCTGTTTAGTGATCGCCGTTACATCAGTTTTCTTTCCCAAGACAGTTAACAATACTTCCATGTAACGTTCATTTGCCATTGAGATCGATTTCGTCCAGTTGCGCCCTTTTTCATCTTTGTACATCGCCCACGCATCCGAAAGGGTTAGCACTTTTTCCGCTTCGGCTGGCGGTTGAGATTCTACGATTACAGCAGGAACAATCATCTGCTGGTGGGGTATGAGTGGATTTCTCCCAGCCTTTCGTTCTGAGGCAATCAGATTTGATAAGAATGATTCGAACACTGGAAGCGGCGTAGCTAATGATTTAACAAAAGGAATGTGCGGAATGATGCTAATCATCAAAGCAGATGCTTCGCGATAGCTGTCAGTAGAAAGTGATTTTTTGTATGACCGCCCATTAGATAAGCGAATCTGAATGTAGTAGTTACCGTACCTTTTGAAAGTGTACGGAAGCGATTTTAACCTCATGGACAAGCCCTTTTTGTACCTCAAGTGCATTACGCACGGACAAAAAGAGATGCAATCTCATGATAAGTAGGCCAAATTTTGGCCCCCTACGCTGGCATTATCCAGATCAGGTGGTACGGGTATTTCTCAGCCTTCACAAAGAAGGGCACCCCGAGTCAACTTACTGAGCAGTTCAGTAATTTTAGCAGGGTAGAGCAAGCCATCGCCTCAGGCAAGCCTTCGCGAGCCGATTTCTGTCGTGCGTCAGGGAAAAAATATTAAAAAAATAGCCTCAACATTCATTTACTGTGTATACATTTAATCTCTTTGATTATTCAGATTTAATGTTTTTAACTCTCCGCTTCTCTTCGCACTACCACCTCGCAAACCAAGGTAACAATACAAATAAAAACAACGCTTTATGCAAAATTAATGTTTACTTTCAGCAACTTAGATATATGCATTGCACGTGATCTGCGTCAAAGTTCACACGCGTCAGTTAGACGATAGTTCAGCCCGGTTAATAAGATTGTGACCATCAAAAAAATACACCCTCTGGAGCAGACCTACTCGACTCGATTTTTCGCGTCGGTTTTTAGCTGCGTTATATCTAAGAATTATGCATTTATTGTTGAGATTGAGATCGTGAAATTAATGCTTACTCGTAAAACCCCTGTCGCTGTATTTGCGTTGACTCTCATCTGCGCCGGAAGCGTATTTGCTGCACCAATAGATTATTCTCAAGCGTGGGGTGATACCGTTGAAGCCGATCACCAGGCGGCTATCGGTCTTATCAACGATCATCAGAACCAGATTACCCAAAATAAAGTCGATAGCGAACAGGCTTTTCAGGGACTGAATACGCGTATCAGTGGCGTAGATGACGATCTGAATAGCACTAAAGATGCAGTACTGGTGGTCAACTATGATTTACAGCAGACGCGAACAGATTTAAACACGCAAATTGATAATACGAATAATGCGGTCACTCAGCAGAAAATCGACATCGATAATGCACTGCAGCAGACAAACACGAACATCACTAACCAGATTACGACGGTAACAAATACCACCACACAGCAAACGACCAATATTGAAAAAGATCTTCAGCAGACTAAGCAGGATGTGAATCAGCAGATTTCGACGATAAAGAACACCAGCACGCAGCAGTCGGCCAGCCTGAATAAAGATCTTCAGCAGACTAAGCAGGATGTGAATCAGCAGATTAACCATCTACAGAGTGCCGCTGCCCAGCAGTCGGCGAGCGTCGAGAAAGATTTGCAAGACGCGAAACAGTCGTTTGCTCAACAGCAGTCCGCCAGCAATAGTCAGTTCAAAAATCTGAAAGATGAAGTGGACGATAACAAGAAAGAATCCCGCAGCGGGGCGGCATCTGCCATCGCCATTGCATCGATGCCTCAGGTGCAGGTGGGCCAGCAGGTGATGTTTTCCGCAGGCGTAGGGACATTCAAAAATGAGCAGGCGCTGAGCGTGGGCGCATCATTCCATGCTGGCGACGCAACCGTGATTAAAGCGGGTGTCAGTGATTCCACCAACAACGATTTCGCGATGGGCGCGGGTATCGGAATTGGCTTCTGATAAATCTGCTCATCGTTATTAAAGAGTGATTTTGTACCTGTTGATGATAGCCATCATGATAAAAATAATAATAATTTCTGCTGTGCTTTATATTTTATTAATACTGACCGGATTTTGGCTCGGGACGATGTACAGAGATTATTTCTCCTGTCGCGATCTCATCTCATCTTTAAATTGTATCCAATGTATTAGAGGTTATTAAATGAAGAAATTAATGATGGTCGCCATTGCTGTCTCTGCGCTTTCGGCCTGTTCCTCTCCGGCTGAGCGTATGGCGAAGTGTGAAGCGCAAGGCGTCAGCCGCGATACCTGTTATTTAGCGGAGCAAAACCGTACCACGACGATGAACGCCGTGGCCGAAAAACAGGCGCTTGAGAATGCCGCCAACGCCGTGCAGCACGGTCAGAGCGCCAAAGTGCATGACCCGCTGCGTGAAGCCTCGTTCACGGCCAACGGGATCAAAGCCAGCGTCAGCAACGGCTTTTTCACCGCCAAAATCAACGGTAAGCAGGCGACGATAAAGCGTTTTAATGCGAATAGTTATGAGATTAAAGGCGCGGGTTACGTACTCTCCATCACCCTTGATGAAGACGGTATTACCGATGCGTCATGGAATAAAACCCATGGCCGCGATCATGGCTTATTGCAGTTCACGCAGAAGTAAAGTTAAGGCGGCTAACGTGCCGCCTTTTTTGTATTGCGCGGGGTGAGGGCTTTTCGCGTCGAAGCGGCAGATTTTTGTTATCAAAAACATCGGGTTATTGAACGCTCTTTAACCCCCCTCTTTTGTAACAAAACAGTAAACAAATTAACCATTGAGCCACGCGCCAAAAGGCTCTATATTGGCCGCGTTTTTTACTCGCCCTATCCTTTACTAACTATTTATTCAATCGAGGCGCATAAGGCTGCCCCGGTTGTGGGAGTGATATGATGACGGATAAAGTCCGTATTGACACCGCAGATGCCCGCAAAAGCAACGAAACCTATCTGGCCCGTCAGGCCGAGTTTGAATCGAACGTCAGGAGTTATCCTCGCAAACTGCCTTTAGCGATCGCTAAAGCAGATGGCGTGTGGATTACCGATGCAGATAATAAAGAATACCTTGACTGTCTTGCCGGCGCTGGCACCCTCGCGCTTGGCCATAACCATCCTGATGTGCTGAAAAGCATCCAAAATGTCATTACCAGCGGCTTGCCGTTACATACCCTCGATCTGACAACACCGTTGAAAGACGAGTTCTCTGAGTATCTGCTCTCCCTGCTGCCAGGCCAGGGCAAAGAATATTGCCTGCAGTTCACCGGCCCATCCGGTGCCGATGCGGTAGAAGCCGCGCTGAAACTGGCGAAAAAAGTCACCGGTCGCAGCAGCATTATCAGCTTCTCCGGCGGCTATCACGGGATGACCCACGGCGCGCTCTCTGTGACAGGTAACCTGTCGCCGAAAGAAGCGGTCGATAACATGATGCCAGAAGTGCAGTTCATGCCTTACCCGCACCAGTACCGCTGCCCGCTGGGTATCGGCGGTGACGCGGGCGTGAAAGCGCTGACCTACTACTTTGATAACCTGATCAACGACGTCGAAAGCGGCGTGCGTAAACCTGCGGCCGTGATTCTGGAAGCGGTTCAGGGCGAAGGCGGCGTAAACCCGGCTCCGGCTGAGTGGCTGCAGCGCATTCGTAAAGTGACTCAGGAGCACGGCATTCTGCTGATCCTCGACGAAGTTCAGGCTGGTTTCTGCCGTACCGGCAAGCAGTTTGCCTTCGAACACGCAGGTATCGAGCCAGACATCATCGTGATGTCTAAAGCTGTCGGCGGCGGTCTGCCACTGGCCGTTCTCGGCATTAAAAAGCAGTTCGATGCCTGGGCACCAGGTCATCACACCGGCACCTTCCGTGGCAACCAGCTGGCGATGGCAACCGGCCTGACTACGCTGAAAATTCTGAAAGATCAGAACATCGCCGACAAAGTGGCCGCTCAGGGCGAATGGCTGAAAGGCCAGCTGGTTGAGCTGCAACAGCGTTATCCGGTGATCGGCCACGTTCGCGGCCTGGGCCTGATGATCGGCATCGAGATCGTGAAACCGAACGAAGCGGCAGATCACATGGGCTGCTTCCCAGGCGACGGCGATCTCTCTGCCCTGATCCAGAAGAAATGCTTCGAAGCAGGCCTGATTCTGGAGCGCGGTGGTCGTAACGGCGTGGTTCTGCGTCTGCTGCCATCCCTGCTGATTAGCGATCAGGAACTGAAAGTCTTCCTGGATAAATTCGAGCAGGCGCTGCTTGCTGCGGGCGTTCGCCCGGTCTAACGGAGTTAGGAAAAAGATGTCTGAGTCAAACCCAATTCTGTCGTCGTCGGCGCAAAGCATCGAGGCCTATCAGCAGGCCATCGAGCAAAGCTCTCAGGCGGTGATGCAGTGGCTGCAGCAGTCTGAGATGTATCAGGGGAAAACCGTCGCCGACCTGCGCGAGAATATCTCCCTGAACTTCGGTCAGAAAGGCCTCGGCAACGAAGCGGCGATTGCCCGCGCGGTCGAGTACTTCCTGAAAGACAGCCTGTCGGTTCACCACCCGCAGTGTGTGGCGCACCTGCACTGCCCGAGCCTGGTCGTGAGCCAGGCGGCGGAAGTGCTGATCAACGCCACCAACCAGAGCATGGACTCCTGGGATCAAAGCCCGTCAGCAACCATCATTGAGATGAAGCTGATCGACTGGCTGCGTACCCGCGTGGGTTATCAGGCCGGGGATGCGGGCGTGTTCACCAGCGGTGGCACCCAGAGCAATCTGATGGGCCTGATGCTGGCACGTGACGCGTTCTTCGCGCGTCAGGGCCACTCCATCCAGCAGGATGGTCTGATCGGTGATCTGCGTAAGATCCGCGTACTCTGTTCTGAAAACGCGCACTTCTCCGTGCAGAAGAACATGGCGCTGCTCGGTCTGGGCTACCAGTCGGTCATTCAGGTGAAAACCGACGAGTGCTCACGCATGGATCTGAACGATCTGGCGGCGAAAATTGCCCAGTGCACTGCCAACGGTGAGCAGATTCTGGCGATCGTCGCCACCGCCGGGACCACCGACGCGGGTGCGATCGATCCGCTGCGCGCTATCGCAGAGATGGCCGCAGAGCAGCAGATTTGGGTACATGTGGATGCAGCCTGGGGCGGCGCACTGCTGATGTCCGATAAGTATCGCGACTACCTGGACGGTATCGAACTGGTGGATTCCATCACCCTGGACTTCCACAAGCAGTTCTTCCAGACCATCAGCTGCGGCGCATTCCTGCTGAAAGAAGCGCGCCATTACGAGCTGATGCGCTACCAGGCGGCCTACCTGAACTCTGAGTTTGACGAAGAAGCGGGCGTGCCGAATCTGGTCTCCAAATCACTGCAGACTACGCGCCGTTTCGACGCGCTGAAGCTGTGGATGAGCCTGGAAGCGCTGGGTCAGGAGCAATACGCGGCCATTATCGATCACGGTGTAACGCTGGCGCAGGACGTTGCCGCGTACGTGAAAGATCAGGCGGTGCTGGAGCTGGTAATGCAGCCTCAGCTGGCGAGCGTGCTGTTCCGCTTCCGCCCTGAGCAGGCGCTGAACGACGCGGATATCGCACTGCTGAACCAGAAAATTGGTGACGCCCTGCTCGACTCTGGCCGTGCAAACGTCGGCGTGACCGAGCACAACGGCGTGACTTGCCTGAAACTGACGCTGCTGAACCCAACGGTGACGCTGGACGACGTGAAAGTCCTGCTGTCGCTGGTTGAACGCACCGCGTACGAGATTCTGGCGAAGTAAGTCCTTGCTCCCCGCACCCTCTGGTGCGGGGACAATTTTGCTATTCCGCTTTTTCCTTTGCCACTGCGATTTTCCCCGACCAGCTTACCCATAAATTCGCACACCTCTAATTCGTTATTTTCTCTGAATATTGAGATGTGAAACGTCATTCAGGGGCGTGGTTAAGAATTCGTGGGCAAAGCTGTTCAGATTTGTTACATTTTTTTTCAAACAAGTGGGACTGTGCCCCCTAAAATGGGCTGCTTGCCACGCTGTGACGCCACAGCGGGCTGAAGTATCAGCAAAACGGTTTAACTGGAGAAAAAATGGCTAAGAGTAAATTGCTGCTTCTGGGTGTGTTGATGTCACTGGCGGGTGCCGTATACGCCGCGCCGCAGCCTGCCGCTGCCCCTTCTGGTATCCAGGCATACGAAGAACAAGAGTTCATTGCCGATTTCACCAAATTCAAAATTGGCGACACCGCACCAGCTCAGTATCAAACGCCTGAATACACCATTAAACAGTACCAGCTGCGTAACCTCCCTGCGCCTGACGCGGGTACACACTGGACTTACATGGGTGAGAACTACGTTCTGATTGGTGACGCCGACGGTAAAATCCGTAAAGCCTACAACGGAGATATCTTCTATCACCGCTGATCCCCTCATCGTCCGGGCCTGGCAGGAAAGCGATCGCCCTTTCCTGCGCACCCTCTACTTACACGCCCGGCGTGAAGCCTGGCCGTGGCTGGACAGCAGCGACTGGCAGCTAGAGGATTTCGACGCGGCAACGCGTGACGAGCAAATCTGGGTGGCGATGCAAGACGGCCATCGCCTCGGGTTTGCATCGGTCTGGAGCAACGATAATTTTCTGCACAATCTGTTTGTTGATCCGCAGTATCAGCACGCGGGCGCTGGCAGCCTGTTGCTCAAACATGTGCAGGAAACATTCACCAGCACCGGTTCGCTGAAGTGTCTGGTCAGAAATGAACGCGCGGTGGCATTTTACCAGCGACACGGCTGGCATATTGAGGCGACGGGAGATTCTCCGGACGGAGAGTATTACCTGATGCATTACGTTTTGCGGTAATTGCCCGCAGGCGCTGCACTTGCGCAGGCCCACGGAACAGCCTGTTGCAGGCCGGGTAAGCGAGTGCCCCCGGCCCACTACGGCTAATGCTTAGACTGCGCGGAACGCGATCTCGCTTGGAATCACTTCACCCTGCCAGTACAGCTGCGCGGCCACGCGCCCTGCCAGTTGACGGTACATTCCCGCAAATTCACTCTCCGGACGGCCCACCACGGTCGGCTTGCCACGGTCGAGATCTTCACGCAGCGTGATATGCAGCGGCATCTGCCCCAGCAGCTGAGTGTGATACTGCGCCGCCAGTTTCTCTGCGCCACCGGTGCCAAAAATCGGCTCATGGTGACCGCAGTTGCTGCAAATATGCACGCTCATGTTCTCGACCACGCCGAGCACCGGCACCTCCACTTTCTCAAACATCACGATGCCTTTTTTGGCGTCGATCAGCGCGATATCCTGCGGCGTAGTGACCACAACCGCTCCCGTCACCGGGATATTTTGCGCCAGCGTCAGCTGGATATCGCCCGTGCCTGGCGGCATATCCAGCACCAGGTAATCGAGATCCGGCCACATGGTCTCCTGCAGCATCTGCAGCAGCGCCTTGCTGGCCATCGGGCCACGCCAGACCATCGCGTTATCGTCCGTCACCAGATAGCCGATGGAGTTAGTCGCCAGACCGTAGGCCATGATTGGCGCCATGTGGGTGCCGTCCGGGGAGGTTGGACGTTGGTTTTCCGCACCCAGCATGTTGGGAATCGACGGACCGTAGATATCGGCATCCAGAATACCGACTTTGGCCCCTTCTGCGGCCAGCGCCAGCGCAAGGTTTACGGCGGTAGAGGATTTCCCCACCCCACCCTTGCCGGAGCTGATGGCAATAATATTCTTCACGCCGTTAATGCCCGGCTGATTTTTCACGCGTTTGAGCGTGGCGATGGTGTGCGTCAGCTTCCAGTCAATCGCCTTCGCCCCGGTAATACGCAGCAGATCGGAACTGCACTGCTCTTTCAGGGTTTCGAAGGCGCTGGTCCAGACAAACGGCATCTGCAGTTCAACGTGCAGCGTGTCATCCAGCCATGCCACGTGGTGCAGCGCTTTTAGCGTGGTCAGATTGTGCTTCAGGGTTGGATGCTGAAAATTAGCCAGCGTCCCGGCAACCATTGCTCGTAAGGCTTCCGGTGATTTGGCCTGGGATTGAGAACTCATCCCGACTCCTTTGTTCTTGTGAATAAGACCTTAGTTGAACAAGTTTACCTGAAAGGCCGTGGTTTGTGCTTACTTAATAATGGCCCTTTTGTTACTATCAAAAACCCTTTTTACTGTTAAAGAAGTAATGCCCACTATGACTCAAGTCGCGAAAAAAATTCTGGTAACGTGCGCTCTGCCGTACGCAAACGGTTCAATCCACCTCGGCCACATGCTGGAGCATATCCAGGCTGATGTCTGGGTCCGTTACCAGCGAATGCGCGGCCATCAGGTTAACTTTATCTGCGCGGACGACGCCCACGGCACGCCGATCATGCTGAAAGCCCAGCAGTTGGGGATTTCTCCTGAGCAGATGATCACCGAAATGAGTCAGGAGCATCAGACCGATTTTGCCGGCTTTGACATCAGCTACGATAACTACCACTCGACGCACAGCGACGAGAACCGCGAGCTATCGGAGCTGATCTACACCCGCCTGAAAGAGAACGGTTTTATCAAAAACCGCACCATCTCTCAGCTCTACGATCCGGAAAAGGCATGTTCCTGCCGGACCGTTTT
>NZ_DATERI010000047.1:0-33413 GCF_035271705.1 Buttiauxella sp. | reverse complement strand
CACACTGATTTGATAGCGCCCACGGTATTGTTGATCTTCATCAGCACGGGTCCATTCTACCCACTCAGTGGACAGAGTCTGGCTCGCGTCATCACGTTTATCAATGCCGTAGTTTTTTGCCTGAAGAACACTGACAACTTGTGGCCACAGCGTTGTACTACGCGAATTTTCGACCATCAGGGTGGCGGTGTCCCCAGTGAACTGAGTACGTGCGCCACTCACCAATGCCAGAGGTTGAGCAGGCGGACGGATATCCAGCTCTTTGCCTACTGCGCCACTGCCGTTGGTGACCGGAACGTCATATGTGCCATTTTGCACCGGCAGGATCATGCCCGCTGGGGCATGGATGTCCGCCAGTGGAGCAGCATCCAGATAGGATTCATCACCGCTAACCTGGCGCTTGAAACGCTGGTCGGTGCTGCATGCTGCCAACAGCATGGCTAACGAAACCACTGCAACTTTCGCCACCATCGACTTCTGTACTGAGTAAGCCATCAAATCTCCCTAAACTTTACAGCAAACCGGCATGCTTGAGCGCGCTAATAATCACCGGACGACTGGCTTCAGTCAGCGGTGTCATTGGCAGGCGTAAGGTATCGGTTGCCACAAGTCCCAACTCCCTACATGCCCATTTGACTGGGATAGGGTTGGGTTCAACAAATAATTTATTGTGCAGCGGCATCAAACGTTCGTTGATAACGCGCGCTTGCGTATATTGCCCATTGGCGGCCAGTTTACACACTTCTGCCATTTCACGCGCGGCTACGTTTGCCGTCACAGAAATCACACCGTGGCCACCCAACTGCATGAAGTCCAGCGCACTCGCATCGTCGCCGCTCACCAGGATGAAGTCATCTTCAACCAGCACTTTGATCTGGTTTACACGACTTAAGTTCCCGGTGGCTTCTTTGATACCAATAATATTTTTAATTTTCGCCAGGCGGCCTACGGTTTCAGGCAGCATGTCACAACCCGTGCGAGAAGGTACATTGTACAACATCTGCGGCAGGTCGGTGCTTCCGGCGATAGCTTTGAAATGCTGGTACAGCCCTTCCTGAGTTGGACGGTTGTAGTAAGGCGTTACCGTCAAGCAACCCACAATCCCGCTATTTTCAAAACGCTTCGTCAAGGAGATAGCTTCAGAGGTGGCGTTTGCGCCAGTCCCTGCGATAACAGGAATACGGCCATCAGCCAGTTCCAGTGTCATCAGCACCACATCACCGTGCTCGTCATGACTCAACGTAGCAGACTCTCCGGTAGTCCCTACCGAAACAATCGCCGCAGTCCCGCTGGCAACATGGTAATCAATCAGTTTTTTCAGGCTTGACCGGCAGACATTACCTTTCTCATCCATCGGCGTCACAAGCGCGACAATACTTCCAGTGAACATTGGCCATCCTCTGTGCTAACAAGTGTCTCAATGGTACGTTTGGTGCAGGATCAAAAGCAAGTCGTCAGGTGACGCTACACGGTTGTACGCAAGTTTTTTTTGTGCTTTCCTTATGATATCTCACCGATTCACAGGAAGAATACGTTTGACTCCCTCACCACACCATTATTTAGTCATTACGGCCCTTGGGGCGGATAGACCTGGTATTGTTAATACCATTACCCGCCATGTGAGCAGTTGCGGCTGTAATATTGAAGACAGTCGCCTGGCTATGCTCGGTGAAGAGTTCACGTTTATTATGCTGCTGTCGGGCACCTGGAATGCAATTACCCTGATTGAATCGACTCTGCCACTGAAGGGTGCCGAGTTGGACTTGCTCATTGTCATGAAGCGTACTGCGGCACAAGAGCGTCCGGCAATGCCCGCGACAGTCTGGGTGCAGGTGGAAGTGACCGATTCCCCTCATTTAATCGAACGCTTCACAAATCTGTTTGATATTCACCAAATGAATATTGCCGAACTGAGTTCTCGTACCCAACCGGCTCAGGATGGCCAGCCACCACAGCTTTACATCCAGATTACTGCGCATAGTCCCGCCTCAGAAGATGCAAGTAGAATCGAAGATGAGTTCAAGGCCCTCTGTACAGAACTCAAAGCACAAGGCAGTATTAACGTTGTGAATTATCCACAGCAAGATGATTAAGACGGAGAGTTGTAATGAGCCCACTGAAAGCCGGTGATAACGCACCGAAATTTAGCTTGCCTGATCAAGACGGCGAGCAAATAAATTTAACCGACTTCCAGGGACAGCGCGTTCTGGTTTATTTCTATCCTAAAGCGATGACGCCAGGCTGTACCGTGCAAGCGTGCGGTTTGCGTGACAACATGGACGAGTTGAAAAAGAAAGGTGTGGAAGTGCTGGGCATTAGCACCGACAAACCAGAAAAACTTTCACGTTTTGCCGAAAAAGAGTTACTCAACTTCACCCTGCTTTCTGATGAGGACCATCAAGTCTGCGAACAGTTTGGGGTGTGGGGCGAGAAATCGTTTATGGGGAAAACTTACGATGGCATCCATCGTATTAGCTTCCTGCTGGATGGCGAAGGGAATGTCGAGAAAGTGTTTGATGATTTCAAAACCAGCAACCATCACGACATCGTAGTGGACTGGCTGAAAGAAAACATTTAATTACAGCATTAACAATATTAAAAAAGCCGACGTAATGTCGGCTTTTTACTGTTTCTAATTGAGCTTGTCGTCTATTAGCAGAGTATCCGGCCAGGCATGTACCACCGCTTTAACCAGCGTGGCAAGCGGGATAGCAAAGAACACTCCCCAGAACCCCCACAGCCCACCAAAAATCACCACCGACAGAATAATGACTAATGGATGCAGGTTAACCGCCTCGGAAAATAGCACTGGCACCAGCAGGTTGCCATCCAACGCTTGAATGATGAGATAGACGGCAAACAGCGTCCAGAATTCCGTGCCGAGGCCAAACTGGAATAACGCGACGCACACTACCGGAATCGTCACCACAAACGCGCCAATGTACGGAATGAGCACCGAGAGCCCGACCAGCACCGCCAACAGCAGCGAGTAATTCAGGCCAAAAATCACAAAGCCGATATATGTCGCCACACCCACGACCAGCATTTCCAAAACTTTGCCGCGGATGTAATTCGTGATTTGTTGATTCATCTCCAACCACACCTGCCCGGCAAGACCACGATTTCGTGGCAAAACACGGCGCACAGCATTCAACATCTGTTCTTTATCTTTGACCAGGAAGAACACCATCAGCGGGACTAAAATCAAGTAAATAGCCAGCGTTAAGAGGCCAACTAAAGAGGCAAGTGAGTACTTCACAACCTGGTCACCCATGCCCATCATGCGCCCGCGCAAATTCTCAGCGATGGCATCAATAATGCCTGCATCAACCAGGGCTGGGTAACGTCTTAGCAGCGTTGCGGCATAAGCAGAAAGTTTATTAAACATCCCCGGCATGTCACGAATCAGGTAGATCCCCTGCTGCCAGGCGACTGGTGCCACCACTAAAACCATCAACAACAAAATACCGACAAATAACACCAGCACAATCGTCGTCGCCCAGGTACGCGAACACCCTATACGCTGAAGCCGCGCCGTTGGCCACTCCAGCAAATAAGCCAGCACAATCGCCACTAACAGAGGCGCTAACAGTCCATGGAAGAAGAACAGAATGACAAATCCTGCGACCAAAATTACCAGCAGTGCAATAGCTTCCGGGTCGCTAAACCGTCGGCGATACCACTGCAACAACATCTCGAGCATACATTCCTTCCCTGACAGCATTATGCGAAGAGAGATTGTATCTAAATGTCACATTAAAGACTTCGCTTTTTATCGCTGTTCAATGGCGGTTTAAAATTGGCGCAGATAAGATAGATCCTAGCCATGCGGTGGGGTACAGTTCATCGTTGGAAGCGAACAAAATCAGGTAATACTTGTCGAAGATTAACTTTGATTAAACAGGACAGGACGTATGTTCAAGCAGTTGAAAAAATCGCTGGTTGCAACACTGATGGCAGCCTTACTTGCGGGGCCGGCAACACCAGCGTTTGCTGATGAGACCGATCAACTGCCAGATATGGGGACTTCAGCAGCAAGCACGCTGTCAATCGGCCAGGAATTACAAATGGGCGATTATTATGTTCGCCAACTGCGAGGCAGTGCCCCATTAATCAATGATCCCTTGCTCGTGCAATACGTTAACAAACTCGGCATGCGTCTGGTTGGCCATGCCAACTCCGTTAAGACGCCCTTCCACTTCTATCTGATTAACAACGACGAAATTAACGCCTTTGCCTTCTTCGGTGGCAATGTGGTGCTGCACTCAGCCCTG
This sequence comes from Buttiauxella sp., assembly GCF_035271705.1. GTDB lineage: Bacteria > Pseudomonadota > Gammaproteobacteria > Enterobacterales > Enterobacteriaceae > Buttiauxella. The sequence goes on along the minus strand of NZ_DATERI010000047.1, from coordinate 29,139 downwards.
TTCCGTTATGCAGATAACGAAAGCCAGCTGGCATCGGTTATGGCGCACGAAATTTCTCACGTCACGCAGCGTCACCTGGCGCGTGCGATGGAAGATCAGAAAAAGAATGCCCCTCTGACCTGGGTGGGTGCGTTAGGGTCTATTTTACTGGCGATGGCCAGTCCGCAAGCGGGTATGGCGGCACTCAGCGGTACACTTGCGGGTACGCAGCAGGGTATGATCAGCTTTACACAACAGAACGAACAGGAAGCTGACCGCATCGGGATTCAGGTGTTGCAGCGTTCGGGCTTTGATCCACAAGCCATGCCGACATTCCTTGAGAAACTTCTCGACCAGTCACGTTATTCCTCGCGTCCACCAGAGATTCTCCTGACCCACCCATTACCGGAAAGCCGTTTGTCAGATTCCCGAAACCGCGCCAACCAAATGAAGCCGATGGTAGTGCAATCTTCTGAAGATTTTTATATGGCAAAAGCCCGTGCGCTGGGGATGTACAACTCAGGTCGTAATCAGCTGACTAGTGATTTATTGGATAGCTGGTCGAAGGGCAATATCCGTGAGCAACACGCTGCAACGTATGGCCGTTCACTTCAGGCAATGGGCAAAGATAACTGGGATGAGGCGCGCAAACTATTGCAGCCGTTGCTCGCAGCGCAGCCCGGTAATGAGTGGTATCTCGATTTATCGACCGATATTGACCTTGGGCAAAAGAAAACTGCAGATGCGATTAATCGCCTGAAAAACGCCCCTGATTTGAAACAAAACCCAGTGTTGCAGTTGAACCTCGCCAATGCTTATGTGCAGGCAGGCCAGCCCAAACAGGCTGCAGAGCTCCTAAATCGCTATACATTTGCCCATCCAGATGACAGCAACGCCTGGGACTTGTTAGCGCAAGCGGAAGCGGCGTTAGGTCATCGTGATCAAGAACTTGCCGCACGTGCTGAAGTTATGGCGCTGGTCGGGAAACTCGATCAAGCGATTACGCTGCTCAGCGGCGCCAGTTCTCAAGTTAAGTTGGGTAGTTTGCAACAAGCTCGTTATGACGCGCGAATCGATCAGTTCCGCCAATTACAAACACGTTTCCTTCAGTATTCTAAGATGTAACAGGAGTTACGATGTCTACCGCCGTTGCTATTTATCACAATCCGCGCTGCTCAAAGAGCCGTGAAACGTTAAGCCTGCTCAAAGCAAATGGCGTAGAACCCGAAGTGGTGTTGTATCTGGAAACCCCACCAGATGTCACAACGCTCAAGTCCTTGCTGGAGCAATTAGGTTTTGCCAGCGCGCGCGAACTGATGCGTCAGAAAGAGGATGTGTACAAGGAGCTAAATCTGGCGGACGCCATGTTAAGTGAAGAGCAATTAATTCAGGCGATGGTCGAGAATCCAAAATTGATTGAACGCCCAATTGTGTTGGCAAATGGACAAGCGCGAATTGGGCGCCCGCCGGAGTCAGTGCTGGAAATTTTGTAGTGCCCAATAATTGTCGGATGACGCTTCGCTTATCCGACCTACCCGGTTTCATCAGGTTGAGTAGGGTGGATAAGCGCTAGCGCCATCCACCGAAAGATCAAAGCCCTAAAATCTCTTTCACAAACGGGATCGTCAGCTTACGTTGCGCAGTAATAGAAGCGAGATCAAGCTGATCAAGCGTCGTAAACAACGTGCGCATTTCCCTATCCAAACGTTTAAGCAGAAAACGCCCCACGTCCTCTGGCAACTCGAACCCGCGCAGTCGGGCGCGCAGTTGCAAAGCCTGGAGTTTATCGTCATCGGAGAGCGGTTGCAGTTTGTAGATTTGCCCCCAATCAAGGCGCGATGCGAGATCAGGTAATTGCAGATTGAGCTGGCGCGGTGGGCGATCGCCGGTAATTAACAGGCGCGTTTTTCCTGATTCGAGAATGCGGTTATAGAGATTAAAAATCGCCATCTCCCATAGCTCGTCACCCGCCACACACTCGATATTGTCGATACACACCAGCGTTAGCTGCTCCATACCATCGAGTACTTCCGGAACAAACCAGGTGCGTTTATCAAGAGGCACATAGCCGACCGCTTCGCCTCGTTGCGACAGTTCTGCACAGGCGGCATGCAGCAAGTGGCTGCGCCCTCCTCCTTCTCGCGACCAGAAATAGATATAACCGCTGTGGTCCTGACGGAGCACAGACTGGAGGGCGGCGAGTAAAGAAGGGTTATCACCCGGCCAGAAACTTGCAAAAGTTTCATCGTCAGGCAAATAGAGTGGCAGTGATAGCTGTGCCGGTGTATTCAGAATTACCTCAACCATAACAGGCAGAAAAACGCAGAGAGTCTATCACAGAATTGACGACCAGTAGAACCGGGCGAGTACACCGCCCGGCTTGAATCAAAACTACGGTTTTAGGTCGCTATCTTCGGCATCCAACACCACTTCTTCCGGGCGCAGCATGCTGATCAATTTGAAGATTAAGCTTAGACCCACACCGACGATTGTCGCCAGCGCCATACCTTTCAGTTCAGCGGCACCAATATGCACTTTCGCGCCACTTACGCCGATTATCAGGATGACGGATGTCAGGATCAGGTTTTGTGCTTTGCTGTAATCAACTTTTGATTCGATCAACACACGAATACCCGATGCGCCAATCACGCCGTACAACAGCAAAGAGACACCGCCCATCACCGGAACAGGGATGATTTGGATGGCCGCCGCCAGTTTACCGACACAAGAAAGCAGAATCGCCAGAATCGCAGCACCGCCGATAACCCAGGTGGAATACACGCGGGTAATCGCCATCACGCCGATGTTCTCGCCGTAGGTGGTGTTCGGCGTAGAGCCGAAGAAACCAGAGAAAATAGTCGAAACGCCGTTGGCGAACATCGAACGATGCAGGCCAGGATCGCGAAGCAAATCTTTCTTCACGATATTTGCCGTCACCACCAGGTGGCCGATGTGTTCTGCAATCACCACCAATGCCGCAGGCAGAATGGTGAAGATGGCAAACCACTCAAAACGCGGGGTGTAGAAAGTTGGCAGTGCAAACCAAGGTGCATCAATAATTGGCGTCACGTCAACCACGCCCATGACGAAGGAGAGCGCATATCCCGCCAGCACACCGATAAGAATCGGGATAATGGCCAAGAAACCACGGAACAATACTGAACCGAAAATCGTGACTCCAAGCGTCACTAGCGAGATGATGACCGTCGTTGAATCAGCTGATGTACCCGCAGCAGGCAGTAAACCCGCCATGCTCGCCGCCACGCCCGCAAGCTCCAGACCGATGACCGCCACAATCGCACCCATTGCCGCTGGAGGGAACATCACATCCAGCCAACCGGTACCGGCTTTTTTCACAATCAGCGCCACGATACAGAACAACACGCCACACATGATAAAACCGCCTAACGCCACTTCATAACCTAGCGGCAAAAGCAGCAATACTGGCGAAATAAATGCAAAGCTTGAACCCAGATAGGCCGGGATTTTACCTTTACAGATAAAGAGATACAGCAGCGTCCCGATCCCGTTAAACAGTAGAACCGTCGCTGGGTTTATGTGGAACAGGATAGGCACCAGAACGGTGGCACCAAACATGGCGAACAAGTGCTGTAAGCTTAACGGTATCGTTTGCAGCAGGGGCGGTCTTTCACTTACCCCGATAGCGCGGCGTGTCATTGTGTTTTCCTCTGAGGATTGTTTTTTTATAAAAATAATGGGTCGAACAAATCAAAAAAAAGCCGACTTTCAAAGTCGGCTAATTTTGTAATACCCAATATATTTCGGGTTGCAGGAAGGCGGCAACTGAGCAAATCCCAGGAAGCGTAGATTCACTACGTGACCTAAGTTCGCGAAAGCCGCCAACACACCTACAGCCCGAAACATGAAGGGTATCATTTAGTACCAAAAATCTTATCGCCAGCATCGCCGAGGCCCGGAATAATGTATCCGTGCTCATTCAAGCCCTGATCAATAGAAGCAGTAAACAGCTCTACATCCGGGTGCGCTTTTTCCAGCGCTGCGATACCTTCTGGTGCAGCCACCAGAACCAGCACCTTGATGCTTGTACAACCGGCGTTTTTCAACAGGTCGATAGTGGCAATCATTGAACCACCGGTTGCCAACATAGGGTCAACCACCAGCGCCATACGTTCTGAAATGTTAGAAACCAGTTTCTGGAAATATGGGACTGGCTCCAGCGTTTCTTCGTTGCGGTAAATACCTACAACGCTGATACGTGCGCTTGGAACGTTTTCCAGTACGCCTTCCATCATACCCAGACCGGCGCGCAGAATTGGCACGACCGTAATCTTCTTACCTTTGATCTGATCAATTTCTACCGGGCCGTTCCAGCCTTCGATAGTGACTTTCTCAGTTTCCAGATCCGCCGTGGCTTCGTAAGTTAGCAAGCTGCCAACTTCTGAGGCGAGTTCACGAAAGCGTTTGGTGCTAATGTCGTTCTCACGCATCAGGCCCAGCTTGTGTTTGACGAGTGGGTGTTTGACTTCCACGATCTTCATACTCTTTCTCCCCGAGATAGTTGGCCACCACAAAAAAAATCGCCGGATTATACCGCTTTTTTAACGCCGCGCCACCGCTTCGAGATCAAGCTAGTTGAAAAAGAGTATACCCAAAATAATTCGAGGTGCAGGAAGGCGGCAAGCGAGTGAGTCCCAATGAGCTGACTCTGGTCAGTGATTTGGGTGAGTCAGTGTTGCCAACGCACATGCAATTCGAAGTATGCCGGGTATATATCAACAATAATTACTTACCGCTGAATAAGAGGCTCGCAAACGTTTGCCTGCACTGTTAGAATTGCGGCGTTTTTTATTTCTAACCCATCCGCGGGGAATTAGCAGTGACCGACAAAACTTCTCTCAGCTACAAAGATGCCGGTGTTGATATTGATGCAGGTAACGCTCTGGTCGATAAAATCAAAGGCGTAGTGAAAAAAACCCGCCGCCCGGAAGTCATGGGTGGATTAGGCGGTTTTGGTGCGCTGTGTGCGTTACCTCAGAAGTATCGTGAGCCTGTGCTGGTTTCCGGCACCGACGGTGTGGGTACTAAGTTGCGTCTGGCTATGGATTTGAAACGTCACGACACAATCGGCATCGACCTGGTCGCCATGTGTGTGAACGACCTGGTAGTCCAGGGCGCTGAACCGCTGTTTTTCCTCGATTATTACGCGACTGGCAAACTTGATGTTGAAACCGCAGCCAGCGTTATCACCGGTATTGCCGAAGGTTGCTTGCAATCGGGTTGTGCATTAGTTGGCGGCGAAACCGCTGAAATGCCGGGCATGTACCACGGCGATGATTACGACGTTGCGGGTTTCTGTGTCGGTGTGGTCGAAAAATCTGAAATCATCGACGGTTCTAAAGTGACCGACGGCGATGTGCTGATTGCTCTGGCTTCCAGTGGCCCACACTCCAACGGTTATTCTCTGGTACGTAAAGTACTGGAAGTCAGCGGTGCTGACCCACTGACCACCGAATTAGAAGGCAAACCGCTGGCAGATCACCTACTGGAACCGACGCGTATCTATGTGAAATCGATTCTGGAACTGATTGAACACGTTGATGTGCATGCAATTGCTCACCTGACCGGTGGCGGTTTCTGGGAAAACATCCCACGCGTTCTGCCAGACAACACTCAGGCGGTTATCGCTGAGTCTTCATGGCAATGGCCTGCGGTATTTAACTGGCTGCAACAAGCCGGGAATATTAGCCGTCACGAAATGTACCGCACCTTTAACTGTGGTGTCGGCATGCTGATTGCGTTGCCTGCTGCCGAAGCTGATAAAGCCGTTGAGTTTTTGAATGCAAAAGGTGAAAACGCCTGGAAAATCGGTAGTATCAAAGCTTCTGATTCCGCTGAGCGCGTAGTTATCTCCGCAGACTGATCTGAGTTGCCGCAAGCCGGCGACTGAGTGAAACCCTGGGAGCATAGCCAACTATGTGACCAGGGTGATTGCTACGTGGAGGAAAAAGGGATGATGAAACGCATTGTGGTGCTGGTTTCTGGTAACGGCAGCAATCTTCAGGCCATTATTGATGCCTGTAAGAGTAAACAAATTAATGGCGCCGTAGCGGCGGTATTCAGTAATAAAACCGATGCTTTTGGCCTTGAGCGTGCGCGTGAAGCGGAAATTCCTGCACACGCATTAACGGCCAGCCAATTCGCTGATCGGGCGGCATTTGATCGTGAGCTAATGCTCGAGATCGACGCCTACGCCCCGGATCTGGTGGTACTGGCCGGTTATATGCGCATTCTTAGCCCTGAGTTTGTCACGCACTATTCTGGCCGCCTCATCAACATCCACCCCTCTTTGTTGCCTAAATATCCTGGCCTCAATACCCATAGTCAGGTACTGGAAAACGGCGATGAAGTACACGGGACATCGGTGCATTTTGTCACCGAAGAACTGGATGGTGGGCCGGTCATTCTTCAGGCCGAAGTCCCGGTTTTTGACGGTGACGATGAAGACGACATCACCGCTCGCGTGCAGCATCAAGAACACGCGATTTATCCACTGGTCGTTTCCTGGTTTATCGAAGGACGACTGGAAATGCGTGAAAATAGCGCCTGGCTTGATGGTAAAGCGTTACCTTCCCAAGGTTATGCCGCAGAAGAGTAGTATACCCGTCATACTTCAAGTTGTGGGTGCGTTGGCTGCATCCGTGCGCCCCAGTCACATAGTTCACTATGCTCCTGGGGTCTTACGACTTTGCCGCCTGCCCACAACTCGAATTATTTTGGCTATAGACATAATACGATGACGGGCACCCCGCCACCGTTTATCGCACTCGTTCGTTCATCACCTTCATCACCAACACTGTCGCCGCCAGCAAAAGCGTGATGCCATTGGCTACCATCAGGGGAACATCCCCATTGCTCACCCCGTACAACAACCAACACAGCACGCCGAACACAAACACCAGATACATGCTCAGTGATATCGCTTTGGTATCGCGGTTCTTCAGAATATGCAGCACCTGTAATGCAAACGACCCCGTTGTGCAGCATGCGGCAACAGACCCAAGCCAGGCAAAATCAGACATCTTGTTTCACTCCATTGCAATCAACTAACACCCTCTCACGTGCGTTCCAACCTGCAGGCAATGGCTGTGGACGATCAATTTCTACATTACGCAGCGTCAAATCATTAACGCCACAGGCATACAGGGCAGGCAAACCACCAGGATACGCCTCCACGCCGAAGGCGCGTTGCGTTTGTGGATTCAGGCACCAGGCGTTGTCCAGGCCCATTCCGGTTGGTGACAACGGATTACACGGCGGGCGAATGTCATACAAACCCTGTTCGGGTGAGGTGCTGACCCGCTGTGTGAGTTGTAGGCCATCAAAAATGATATGTCTGACTTGCCCAGGTAACTCGCTGTGCATATTTATTGCCCCATCGCTCACCCCAGAAAGGCCGCGAAACTGGATAAATTCGATTTCGCCGGGATCAATTTCTGGGTCACGGGCGCGCACCGAAAGATAAACTGGATCTGCCTTGCCCCAATGGCAGGCGTGGGCCATCTCACAACTAAAGGTAATGTTGCTGAAAATCATGCGGCGTAAACGGCCACCATCCCGGGAGACAAGCCCTATCGCACGGTTTGACTCATAGATTACGCAGTTGGTTACGCAAATATCTTCGATGTCTTCCCAGGTTTCAGTCCCAATTTTCAACGCGCAGCTTTTGGAGCGAAGCGTGCAATTACTCACGACCACTTGCCGTGTTGCACGTTGTAACGGTGCCGGTTTACGGCTGGTCTTCAGGCAAATGGTGTCATCGGCGGCGCTGAAGTGGCTGTTGCTGATATGCACTTGCTGGCAACTGTCGATATCCAGCGCATCCGTGTTCGCCATCGTCAGGTCGTTATCCACGGTGATGCCAGTGACTTTTACCTGCTGACACGCGACGAGGTGAATGGTCCACATTGGGGCATTCTCAATCGTGAAATCCTGCAGTTGGACCTTGGTGCAATCCTCGAAAACAATCATGCGTGGACGCTGTTTAGCAGGCTGCCGATACCCCATTTCATCTGCCTGCGGAGCAAACCAACCTTCTGCATTACCGTTAATTTTCCCGGCACCACAAACCGTAATGTTGTGCGCACCGAAAGCGTACAGAAAAGCCCAGTTGGAACACTCTGCGGTGCTGAGCGTTGTGGCCTGCTGGAAATGACGATAATCATCGCTAACCACCAATTCCGCACCAGCCTGCAAAGAAAGTGTGGTATTTGAATGCAGTGTTAACCCGCCCAGGTTGTAACAACCGCTCTCAACTTCCAGCGTCCCCCCACCCTGTTTCGCCAGGGTATCCAGTGCCTGTTGGAAGCGGAGGGTATCTTGATTTTTATCGTCATTACTCGCCCATTGCGGGGCCAGAGTCAGTTTCATGGTTCTCTCATCACTCAATGTAAAAGACCCTGGCATCTCACCACGTCCTCTTTCTGCACTCTATGGGTTAATACCGCCTGACTGGCAGAAATGCAGCCTGACTCGCAAAATGTGTTTTGCTCAAGGGTAAAAGGTGATCTGCTTCACGCTGGGGTTGAGTGACATTTTTCCTTGGTGATGCAAATCACACTTTATTGCCTTTTTTTGCCTCTGCGTCATTTCAACGGCGTGAAACGATGAACATTTGCTCGATATTTCCCCGCATCCTTCGCATTACTGGACAAAACCCTCTCTGCTGCCGTGGAGACTGCTGCCCACACTTCGTACCGTAAATGCCGAACTCCTTTTTTATCGACACGAGACAAAAGAGCAATGGATAAAATTTCGGAAAAAACAACCGCAACCGCCGGAAGGGAAGTCAAAACCAAAAATATACTCGCCTGGGGGATGGGCGATATTTTTGGCAGTGGCGCGATGACCATTACGGGTCTTTGGCTGCTGTATTTTTATATTGAGGTCGCAGGGCTATCGCCTGCCGCTGCGGCATCCATCTTCGCCATCGCCAAAATTTGGGATGGTATTACCGACCCGGTGATGGGCTATATCACCGATAACATTCGCAGCCGTTGGGGACGCCGCCGGCTGTTCTTTATCATCGGCGCACCGTTCTCACTCACCTTCGCGTTGATGTGGATAAGCGGATACGGCTACTTCTGGTATCTGGGCACCTATTTGCTGTTCAGTACCGTCTTCACATTGCTGATGGTCCCTTACGACACGCTGCCTTCGGAGATGACCAACCGCTACGAAACTCGCTCGAAAATGTCGGGAGCGCGTATGTTGTTCGCGCAAGCCACGGCATTTCTCTCCGCGCTGATACCTGGGCAGATTCTGGCGCATGTCGCAGATAAAGATCAGGCATTTATGCTTATCGGTATTACCTTCGCCGTGCTGTTTTCACTGCCATGGATTTTCGTCTGGCGTGGCACATGGGAGCGTGAAAACCTGCCACCACCGCAAACACAAACTGGGTTGCTCAGCACGCTGAAATCTCTGTATCGGGAAATGCTGTCCACGTTTCGCCTTAAGACCTTCCGCATACATATCATGATGTATGTGGGCGGAGCGGTAGCACTGGATATTTTCGGCTCGCTGTTTATGCACTTCATGACCTATGTGCTGCAAATCAGCGCCGGCCTGGCTTCGCAAGCTCTGAGCCTGATGACGTTGTTCCAGTTTCTCGCCATCCCTGTTTTCACCTGGCTGTGTATTCGCGTCGGCAACGGCCATGCGTATAAAGCGGCTATCGGCATGATTTTGATAAGCCTGGTTTACTTCAGCCAACTTTCGGCCAGCTATGCCTCCATTGGCATGTTGGTGCTGGTCGGGGCTGTCATGATGGGTATCGCGCGGGGTGGCACCTATCTCATTCCATGGAACGTCTACAACTTCTTACCTGATGTCGATGAGGCTTATACCGGCGTGCGCCGCGAAGGGATCTATGCCGGTGTGATGATGCTCACCCGCAAGTTCTCCCAGGCGCTGGCGCTGTTTATTGTTGGTTTGGCGCTTGAATCCTTTGGTTTTACCAAAGGTGTGACAACACAAAGTAGTTCTGCAATCGAGGGTATCTGGTGGGTGTTCGTTGTCGGCCCAGGTGTACTGGCAGTGATGGCGATGTGCGGGGCATTCCGCTTCCGACTCAGCCAGTCACGCCATCAGGTGCTGATAAGCGAACTGGAACGCTTACGTGCGGGTGGAGAACCCGAAGATGCAAGTCCTGAGACCAAAGAGGTTGTCGAGACCCTGACCGGTCACCCGCACAGCAATGCTAACTGGGCATATCGTCCAACCCACGAAGTCACCCTGACTCCAGCCACAACTTCTGTTTAAGGAACAGACCATGACAACGACACTGTTATCCCCAACGCGTGAACATACCACTGAGCTCATTGATAGCCTGATTGGTGGGCTGGTCGACATCAAAGACGCTGATGGACGTTTTTTACAACGCCTCAGTGATGGCCGGATTGTAGATACAAAAGGTTGGGCGGGCTGGGAATGGACTCACGGAATTGGCCTGTTTGGTTTATATCGCTACTATCAAGTGAGCGGTTCTGAGCGTGCCAAAGAGCTTATCGACCGCTGGTTTAGCGATCGTTTTGCCGAAGGTACGCCAGTTAAAAACGTGAATACTGCCTGCCCATTCCTGACGCTGGCATTATGTTATGAGGAGCAACCCAATCCACAATGGCTCCCCTACCTGGAAACCTGGGGCCGCTGGCTCCAGCATCAACTGCCACGTACCGACGAAGGCTGTTTCCAGCACGTAACCTATGAAAATGATCATCACCAGCAAATTTGGGACGATACACTGATGATGGCAGTGTTGCCGCTGGCAAAAATTGGCAAACTCCTTAATAAACCGGAATGGATAGAAGAGGCAAAATACCAGTTTACTCAGCATATTCAGTATCTCGCTGAGCCTAAAACGGGGCTGTGGTACCACGGCTGGAACTTTGAAGGGCGGCACCACTTTGCCGGTGCATTGTGGGCGCGTGGCAATAGCTGGATTACCCTCGCCATTCCTGAGTTTTTGGAGTTGTTAGATTTACCACCGCAAGACGCGCTGTACCGCCAGTTGTGCAATGTTTTGCGCAACCAGGTCGCAGCACTGGCTGAATGCCAGGCGGAGAATGGCCTGTGGCCAACGCTGCTTAACGACCCTGAAAGCTATGTTGAAGCTTCTGCCAGTGCTGGATTCGCAGCCGGGATCTTCAAGGCCGTGCGTCTGGGCTACTTAGAAAGCCACTGGTTGCCAGTCGCACAACGTGCGACCGAGGGGATTATCAAGCACATCACGCCACAAGGTGAATTGACGCAAGTGTCGTTTGGTACGGCGATGGGTCACGACCTCGACCACTACCGAAATATTCCGCTGACCTCAATGCCATATGGGCAAGCGATGGCGATTCTTTGCCTGGTTGAGTCACTGCGTTTACACATTTAGCACCTACGATAAAAGCTTCACCAGCTCGCGGTTCAGACTTCCCGCCAGCGAACGAGCCCGTCCAGCGTCAAACATCACGTGTAGTGCTGGCGGGCCATCCAAAAACTTTGTACAGAAATCTTCCATCTCATGAGCCGTTCCATAGAGTGCCTGAATATTCGCCTGGCAAACTTCACGCAAGCTCCAGTTGTTCTCAACTTCACGCGCGTAGTGCAGCGTAAAAAAAGCTTTTTGGGCATGGATAAATGCCCGGCAATACAAAAACAGCCCCTGCCATTCGGTTTGCCAACGCAGAGCTAATGCCGGAGGGAAACCGGCGTTGTGCGCAAATTCTAATGCCTGACGCTGAACATTTTCCGCCCCAAGCCATGCAATATCTTTCTCGGCAGCAATTAACGAAAGTTTCCGTGACGCCCCTTCACTATCTTTGCTGTCAAAGACAATGTCATCTGCAGAACCGGGTAACCAGTGGTTGCGGTTAAGTTGCCCGTACAAACTCCACACCACCTGACCGTAGCTTTCAGGTAACAGGCTGTGACGATGAAAAACATGGTGACGGGTGTAAATGGAGCTGTAAATCACCTGATGGGCCTGTTCAAACAACACTTCCAAAACCTGAAGCTGTTGCTCATCCGCTTGCCATTGCCAGCACTCCATTAGCCAACTTTTCAGTCGCTGGGATGTACTCTCTGACGGGGAGTTTGGGTCAAGAAATCTTGCACAACTAAAGAGGTTAAATTCACTCAAGGTTCCAATGACACAGTGATTATCGATACCTTCCCAGCTTGCTTTGCACAACACGCCTTTGATAGCCGGGTTGCTGGCCTGGCACCACAGTAATCGTCCCTGCATTTCATCAACACGGATAAACGGTAAGTTTCCCCAACACACTTCTTCCCCTGCGGCGTCAACTTCGGCCCAGACTTCACGTTCGGTAATCGCAAGTAAGGCAGGATTATTAGGGAATTCAGGCCAGAAGCGTTCCGGCGTGAGTTTTACCGATACCGCTACATCGTTCGGTAGACCGGCGATAGCCTCAAGTACTGGTTCAACATCATCATTGCTGGCAGGGAAAAGACGCAGTACCAGATGTTTGTGATGGTGTTTCATCACCTGCGCGGCGGCGTTAAAGCAACAACGGTAAAGTGCCGTGCTGGCCGATTTTTTTTGCTGTGCCACGTTGGTTTTCCAGTCTGGTGCTGCTATCGGCACCAGGCTGTCGGTATTTGAAATTGCCAGTAGCAGGCCATCTATCGCGGGAATCTGTTTACAGACCAGCGCCAGTTTATCTGTCAGATACTGGCTCCAGAAATCAACATCAAAACGCAGGCCGCCGTGACCATCGAATAGCTGCGGGTGTTGCAGGAGTAAATCAGCTGGGAAACCTAACTCTTTAGCCTGAAGATAAAAACGCAAGCCACGCGCCTTGCAGTACTGTGCTAACCGATTTAAGTAAACGCAACAGCCACGCTGATGCACGGATATACGGTCATTATATTGCGCAGGAGTGTAACCCACCGGGGTGACAAGCTTGCCAAGGAGGTCGGTTTGCCCTATCACCACGGTATTAAAGTTATGTGCACAAGCATAATCGACAAACTGACAGGCTTGATGCCAGTTCCATAACTCCTGGTTGTTCAGTTCAAGCGCCCTTGTTTCCCACATTTCCAGATCCCTCCGCTTTATAAAACAGCATTTTAATTAAAAATTAATGCAGCTACTGTCTTGCTTCTCACAGTGCTGAAAGCAAGAAAGAAATTGGTTTACGGGCCATTGTTGGACATTCCACGTCAAAGCTCGCCATAATGTCAGACGTGACGGCATTTTTACGTCCACGAAAACGCAAGTGAGGGCTAATGGGTCAGGATAAGCTGTATATCGAAAAAGAACTGAGCTGGTTGTCTTTTAACGAACGTGTGCTCCAGGAAGCAGCGGATAAAATTAATCCACTGATTGAGAGAATGCGTTTTCTCGGCATCTATTCGAATAACCTTGATGAATTTTACAAGGTCCGATTCGCTGAACTTAAGCGGCGAATTCTGATCAGTGAAGAGCAAGGCACGGCTCCCAATTCGCGCCATTTACTCAATAAAATCCAGGCGCGTGTTCTGAAGGCCGATCAAGAATTTGATGGGTTGTATAACGATCTGCTGTTGGAAATGGCGCGTAATCAGATCTTCTTGATCAACGAACGCCAGCTTTCTCCAAATCAGCAAAACTGGCTGCGCCATTATTTTAAACATTACCTGCGCCAGCACATCACGCCAATTTTAATTAACCACGACACCGATTTGGTGCAGTTCCTCAAAGATGATTACACCTATCTGGCGGTGGAAATTATCCAGGGCAGCGATATTCGCTACGCTCTACTGGAAATCCCGTCTGATAAAGTGCCGCGCTTTGTGAATTTGCCACCGGAAGCACCGCGCCGCCGCAAGCCAATGATCCTGCTGGATAACATTCTGCGCTATTGCCTGGACGACATTTTCAAAGGCTTCTTCGATTACGACACGCTGAACGCCTATTCAATGAAAATGACGCGCGACGCCGAGTATGACCTGGTCACCGAAATGGAATCCAGCCTACTGGAATTGATGTCTTCGAGCCTGAAACAGCGTTTGACCGCAGAGCCGGTGCGTTTTGTTTATCAACGTGATATGCCCGATGCCCTGGTCGAGATGCTGCGTAATAAGCTGACCATCACCAATCACGACTCTGTCGTGCCCGGTGGTCGTTACCATAACTTCAAAGATTTCATTAGTTTCCCGAATGTCGGTAAAGCGAATTTAGTCAACAAACCGTTGCCGCGTCTGCGTCATATTTGGTTCGATAAATTCCGTAACGGCTTTGATGCAATCCGTAATCGTGACGTGCTGCTTTATTATCCGTACCACACTTTTGAGCACGTGCTGGAATTGCTACGCCAGGCTTCGTTCGACCCAAGCGTTCTGGCGATTAAAATCAATATTTATCGCGTGGCGAAAGACTCGCGCATCATTGAATCGATGATTCATGCCGCGCACAACGGTAAGAAAGTCACCGTCGTGGTTGAGTTGCAGGCGCGTTTTGATGAAGAAGCGAATATTCACTGGGCGAAGCGCCTGACTGAAGCGGGTGTGCACGTTATTTTCTCCGCACCAGGCCTTAAAATTCACGCCAAATTATTCCTGATTTCCCGTAAAGAAGGCGACGAAGTGGTGCGTTATGCCCATATCGGCACCGGTAACTTTAACGAGAAAACTGCGCGGCTTTATACCGACTATTCGTTACTCACCGCTGATGCTCGCATCACCAATGAAGTGCGTCGGGTATTTAACTTTATCGAAAACCCGTATCGCCCGGTGACGTTTGAACATCTGATGGTTTCACCACAAAACTCACGTCGCCTGCTTTATGATTTGGTCGACAAAGAGATTGCGAATGCGCAAAACGGTAAACCGTCTGGCATTACTCTGAAACTGAACAACCTGGTCGATAAAGGGCTGATAGATCGTCTGTATGCAGCCTCAAGCTCAGGTGTGAAAGTGGATTTATTGGTGCGTGGCATGTGCGCACTTATCCCTAATCTGGAGGGCATCAGCGATAACATTTGTGTGATTAGTATCGTTGACCGCTATCTGGAACACGATCGTGTGTATATATTTGAAAATGGTGGAGACAAAAAAGTGTATCTCTCCTCCGCCGACTGGATGACACGTAACATCGATTACCGTATTGAAGTGGCTGTTGCTATTCTCGACCCACGCCTGAAACAACGGGTGCTGGATATCATTGAGATACTGTTCAGTGATACCGTGAAAGCGCGCTATATCGACAAAGAACTCAGTAATCGCTATGTACCACGCGGTAACCGCCGTAAGGTGCGCTCGCAATTAGCGATTTACGATTACATAAAATCTCTGGAACAGCCTGAATAACGCCATGCCGATAAAAAAACACGCTCCAAGACCACAAGAATTCGCCGCGATAGACCTTGGCTCGAACAGCTTCCATATGGTTATCGCGCGCGTTGTTGATGGCGCAATGCAAATCATTGGGCGCCTGAAACAGCGCGTCCATTTAGCTGATGGTCTGAATGCTGATAACGAGTTAAGCGAAGAAGCGATGGAACGTGGGCTTTCATGCCTGGCGTTATTTGCTGAGCGCCTTCAGGGGTTCTCTGCGGCCAATGTTTGTATCGTCGGAACGCACAGTTTGCGCCAGGCGGTAAACGCCGAAGCATTCCTCAAACGCGCCGAGCAGGTTATCCCCTACCCGATTGAAATCATCTCCGGCAACGAAGAAGCGCGACTGATTTTCATGGGTGTGGAACATACTCAGCCTGAAAAAGGCCGCAAACTGGTTATTGATATTGGTGGCGGATCAACAGAGCTGGTGATTGGCGAGGATTTCGAGCCGATGCTAGTCGAGAGCCGCCGCATGGGCTGTGTGAGTTTCGCACAAAACTTTTTCCCAGGCGGGAATATCACGCCGGAAAACTTCAAACGTGCGCGTCTTGCTGCTGTGCAAAAGCTGGAGACTCTCTCCTGGCAGTATCGCTTACAAGGCTGGAATGTGGCGATGGGTGCGTCTGGCACCATCAAAGCCGCTCATGAAGTGCTGATCAATATGGGCGAGAAAGATGGGATGATCACCCCTGAACGCCTGGAAATGCTGCGCGATGAAGTATTGAAATACAATAGCTTCAACTCAATGAGCCTGCCTGGCTTATCGGAAGAGCGTAAAGCGGTGTTTGTGCCCGGTCTGGCGATTCTTTGTGGCGTGTTTGACTCACTGGCGATTCGTGAATTGCGCCTGTCCGATGGCGCACTGCGTGAGGGTGTTCTCTATGAAATGGAAGGCCGCTTCCGCCACCAGGACATCCGTATCCGCACTGCACAAAGCCTCGCGAATCAGTACCATATTGATAGCGATCAGGCCAAACGTGTATTGAATACCACTGAGATTATGTATAAGCAGTGGGAAATTCAAAACCCGAAACAGGCCAATCCACAGATGGCCGCGCTGTTGAAATGGTCAGCGATGCTGCACGAAGTAGGGCTGAATATTAATCACAGTGGGCTACATCGCCACTCGGCTTATATTCTGCAGCACAGCAACCTGCCGGGTTTTAATCAGGAGCAACAGATGTTGATTGCTTCACTGGTGCGCTATCACCGTAAAGCGATAAAAATTGACGATCTGCCACGATTTTCCCTGTTTAAGAAAAAGCAGTTCTTACCGTTAATTCAGATCCTACGTCTGGGCGTATTGCTGAATAACCAACGTCAGGCAACCACCACACCGCCGACGCTGTTTCTGGAAACCGATGAAAACCATTGGACGCTGCGATTCCCTTACGACTGGTTTAACCAGAACACGCTGGTCTTGCTGGATTTAGAACGTGAACAGCAATACTGGGAGAGTGTCCCAGGATGGCAGCTCTCAATTGAAGAAGAAGTTAGCCCGAACGTGGCTGCCTGATAGTACACATGACCAAATACCCGTGAGGGTATTTGGTCTGTAACATCTTTTTAATGCACAAACATCAATACTCTATGGTCCAACTGACTGTTTTCTGCTGGGTTTGTGTAGGCAATACCACATCAGCGGTGATGGCTTCTTGCCAGGCCCCTGTTGGCGTACACCACTGAGAGTCTTCTTGATAATGCTGGCTTTGGCACGATGTGTAACCCTGAAGAGTCAGTTGGTTTAAGGCTCCCTCCTCATAGTTTAGCTGTGCACAATGCTCATCAATAATCTGGTGAGTTGAGCAAGCAAATGTTGCCCCAAAAAGCGTCAATTTTGTGGTACCTGAACCGGGTAAAAATAGTGTGTCTTCACGTTCAAGTTTTCCTGCACTGAAACGATAACGCGTCATACAGCGGTATTTAGAGGCTTGTTCTGGTTCCGTTAACCAGACCAATCCCTGTTCCGTTTGCCGACCAACACAGTTCATTTGCTGAGTGTAGAAAGTGATCTCCAGTCCATCCGTAGTGTGGTGGTATTCTGGGTTCTGGAAGAAAACCAACGGCATCAGCAAACGCCCATCCTCTGTATGTAAACAGGGTATCCAATACGGCAAAGTACCATCCGCTACCCCCGAAAAAAGCCCTGGCGAAAAAGGTAGAGGAAAATAAGGGGATGACGAATGGTAATGTTTATCACCATTGATGAGCGGAAGTGTGAATAGCCGTGACTTATCCCGCAAAATAAAAATACTTCGAGGCCTGGTACCTTGTTGAAAATAGATATGTTGCACTGCCGGAAGCGATGCACAATAGCCAGGGAGATTGGTGTTTAATGGCTTAACCTCTCCGACAATATTTCTCCACAGCTGATGCACATAGATATGCTGATATAGCAGCGTAATATTTTCCCCGGCAATACGGTGTGTCCCCCGGTAGTTGTCAGTTTTACGACCACGAAACCATAAATTGACACTACGCTGTTCTGCATCAAACCAGAAAGAATCGAAACGCTCAGAGCAAGCACAAGTGAAAGCCTGTGCAGCCTGTTGCTGTTCGGGAGTTAACAGCCCCAGTTGTAGCGCAACAACAAGAATTTCAATAAATGCACTATCGCCATAAGCACCAATAGATCGCCCCCAGGTAAACCCCACGCCCTGGGTATTAAGTAATTGCAGGACTAAATTTACGCTATGTTTAAGTGGCTCAATAAGCGAATCAGTTACTGGCATCCCTGTTTCAAGATGGCGCTGGCAAATTTCAGCCACTAGCAAAATACTATAACGGTCAAAACGCCCGTGCCCCTCCGTTTCATCAGCAAACCCCTCCGATGAATAAAGGCTATAATGCGCAATCAGACGTTGTAAAATCGCTTGGGCATGTATTTCACTCTCCCAACCCAATAAGAAACGAAGCCGGGCAATGCTAAACGCCACACCATAAAAATTAGTCGGGAACGACTCAGCGAGAATATACTCAGGTTCCACTACCATTTCGTTCCAGTTAAGTTTCTTCTCAAGCCCCTCCAGAATGCTAGCGGAAAAAACAGTACTCAATTGATTCTGTTGCTGCAATTTCCAAAGCGCCAGTAAGTAATAATAACGCCCCCAACTTTCGCAAGGTTGTTGTAGTGTTTTATGCAGCAATACCACATATTTTTGCCGGAGACGTAAATCCAGGGAACTCTCTTCTGTTAAAATGATAGCAATAGCCAGTGCAAGTTTCCCACTAAAGAACGGATCAGCATCCCATTTTAATTCCGTATTAAATAGGCAATCCTGCCTCCCAACACAATCTACGACATATTTTAATTTATCGATCATACTGTTGATAATATTGCTGTGATACATTTTCATTATCCCAACTCACTCACAGTTGTTAACGGTTGTGTTATTTGTTTTTTATTGCTTAATGTTACAGATGAAATCAACGTAAAGAATAATACAGTACAGCCCATTAACAAATAGGTGTGCGCAAAGCCAATATGTTCATATAAATACCCTGCAAGTGGAGAGAGAATAACAGTTCCCACATAATTCACACTCTGATACCCCAGTAAATACATACTTCCATTGACTTTTTTATCGAAGTTTATTTCCAGATATTTGAACACAGATACCAGCAAAAAGGACATTTCAATACCCCATGCCAGCTTAATAAGCCCGATAGTGATTGCAGTGGTTGCCAGACCAGAGCCAATAAATCTTGCAGCGACAACGAAACCGGTGATTAACAACCCGTATTTTGGGCCAATACGGTTAACAATGGCGGGAGCAATCATCATAAAGATGAATTCCATACCCAACCCTGCCGCGCCCAAATAGCCAAACATCTGGTGACCAACGTCTTTGCTGTGGTAAAAGGTAATAAAGTAACGAGGATATTGCTGCTCAGCCACGAAGAGTATCCACACTACGCCACAAACAAAGAGCACAAAGCTCCAGAATTCCCGCTGGTGAAACAGATGGAAAATATCTTGTACGGTTGCTTTGTCTTTCCCCACAACGCGTTCTTTCACTTCATCGCTGACTTCAATTTTCAAGCTAGCAACAATAATAAAGATCAGTATTGCACCGCAAGAACTCAGGGCGAAATTGATCATTGGGTTGATATTAAAAATATAGCCCGTACTGGCTGCGGAAAGTACAGAACCTATGGCCCCCCACATTCTTATCTGCCCAAACTCTAAATCAAACAGGCGACCAAATCGGTCCAGATAGGACTCCGCTGCTGCACAACCGGCATAATAGCCCATGCTCAAAAATATCGCCCCAGCAATAATCCCTGCATACATATAACTTTGTAACAACGGTTTATAGACGTAAAAGAAAAAAGGGAAGATGGACATTGATATGATGGAGATAAAAAACAAAAGATGTTTTTTCACCCCTAGCCGATCAATTAAAAAACCATAAACTGGTTTTATGATAACCGCACATAGCCCATTAATAGAAAAAACCACACCAATAATTACACTATCCAGTCCGATTTTTTCAGAAAGCCAGAAGGTGTAAGTGTCCAGCGTGGCTTTCCATGAAAAGAAATAAACAAGAATAAAAAGGCTGAGGATGATATAAATTTTTCTTCGATCACTGGTGACATTTTTTTTCGATGACATAACTCACCCCAATTTTTTGTGTGGCGAGGACAATAGGTGAAGGGGTTCGCTAAAAAAGCCCAGCAGATCACATAATAAAAAAGAAGGTCAAAAAGCATCATGCGTTTAGTCTATAGGCATGAAAAACTTAATTTCCTTTAACAAAAACTTAAATATATTGCTATTTTCACAAACAAAGAAGTGGAATAAAAAGTAAGTAAATAGACAAAAATCGCGAATATTTAGCACATGATAAGAAAAAATTCGCCAGCTATTTGGCTACACCCATCGGGGCGTGGGTGTTTATCATGCCTCATTTGTCTGCTCAGGGAGTGTTTCAAGTAATCGCGGGTGTCCTATCAAATAGCCCTGAACATAATCGATCCCCAGACTTTGCCCTGCGGCTTTGATCTGTTCGCTTTCAACACACTCCGCCACCAGCTGCATCTTTTTCACCCTAGCCAACTGGCAGATAGAATCCACAATCTGATAGTCCAGGCTGCTGGTCAGTATATTACGAATAAAACCACCGTCTATTTTGAGGATGTCCGCGCTTATATCTTTCAGACGCGCATAGCTGGCATAACCCTTACCAAAATCGTCAATAGCCACCCTGCATCCCAAATTTTGTAATGCGGTCAGCGTCACATTGGCTTGCTCAATATTGGTTAATGAGTTGCTTTCTGTGACTTCAAAAATAAGTTGCCAGGGTTCAACGTTATAGCATTTCAACAAACGTTTCACGTCGCCTGCAAACTGCAAACGCCCTACAGAAGCCGGTGTCAGGTTAATTGAAAAACGGCTGCCTGGGAGTTGTTCACGATGGTTATCCATGAATTTTAACGTGGCTTCTAGTACCCATTTATCAATTTTAGAAGATAAGCCAAATTCGTGTGCAACCGGCAAAAATGCGTCAGGCATAACCAGGTTATCCCCTTCTTTATCCCCCTTCATACGCAGCAAAATTTCATGATAAGTATCGCCACGGATCCCCTCGATACGCTGCGCCATCAGCACGAAATTCCCGGTATCGATAGCAATCTGCAAACGGTTCATCATTGCCACTTTATTTCTCACCGCGTTCTGCACGTGGTTTGAGCCCTGCTGCTGCAAGCTTTCGGGTTTTGAGGTCGAGAGCGACAAGTCAGCCATAGTACTGAGCTCGCCTAGCAGGTAGTAAATGTGGGTGACAGGTTGGCGAATATGGCAATAACTGATGCCCACCTGTGGCTGCATCGCCATGCCGTCCCACATAAAGCGGAACTGTTTCACACGCAGGTCAAGAGTTTCTATGCGCTCATGGTACGCATCATAATTTACGCGCACCGCCACTTCATGGCCTGACAGGTGATAAACCTCTTCGTTCTCAGCCAACATAGGTTGCAGATAATCATTGAGCTGCTGCTTATATTGAATACGAAGTTGCACCCCGTAGTTTCGCCCCAAAAGCTCCAGTTCCGGCACGCGCAAAAAAGCTAACGCCGATGAGGGATGGCTGGATAAATCCCGGTTAAGCGCCCGCAAATTCGGCATTTGTACAATGGGGTCAATAAAAGCGACCCGACTCGCTTTTCTATGCAAAATGCGCTGGCGCGTGGTGACAACCGCCATCAGGTAAATGGTAATGGAGAACACGGCGTAACTAGATGAAGCGATCGCCAGGTGGAGCTGGAAGCCCATGTAAGGCGGCAAATAGTTATGAAAACCACTACACAGGATAGTTAAGATAACCGTCCAGGTTGTGGTGATAAACAGGAAACCAAAGCGCATCGCCCCCCACAACATCAGCGGCAAGATGAGCGTGAGCGTGTAATCGGTAGTGAAAATGGTGCTGGAATCATTATCTGGCACTAACAGCAAGCTAACCAAAAGGACGACAAGTGCGCCCCAAAGTGCCATCTCAGTTTTCGTCACCCCCGACTGCATCTGTGCTTTCAACCGCGAAATAAACGAGAAAACAAAACGCGGGTTACGGCACATACGGATGAGGGTATAAAAGAATGGCGTTCCGGTTAAACAACCGATGAGTACCGCCTGAAAGTTAATTAACGTCCGCGCATGGAACAGGTTTTCTATGCTGTTACTGATCACATCCTGGTACCAGCCAAAGAAAACACCCAAATGGTAAATAGCCCAAAATATCAAAGTATTAACTAATACCAACCAAACCATGCGTTGCGCAGTAAGCGAAATGGCACCGAACATAATCGAATGACGCCGGGGAACAAAAATACGGTAACCGCCCCAGCTAATCGTGATGGGAATTAAAAATTGAATGACCGCCATTAACGGGGAGAACTC
The DNA here is from genome assembly GCF_035271705.1 of Buttiauxella sp. GTDB lineage: Bacteria > Pseudomonadota > Gammaproteobacteria > Enterobacterales > Enterobacteriaceae > Buttiauxella. Next base: position 6,896 of record NZ_DATERI010000047.1, on the reverse strand, counting down.
ACTTTTTAATGGGCTAAACCCGATTAATAAGGCAAGAACAATTCCTGGCAGTGCTGACCAAGAGAAAACCAACATCAATGCAGTCATCAAACCAAGCGGCATGAAGACCAGGAATACCCGCCCACCGTCCATGATGGTATAGGCGTTACACCACGTAGCAATGGGAAGTAGAATGCTCGGGAGCACCAAAGGAAGCGCCCACCATTTATTCTTAAATTTTTTATACCAGCTTGCAAAATACATTCGTTATCGCCAAAGACCCTGCCATCCCGCGTGGGTAAGTTTCGAACAGGAATCCAGCCCGACCGATGAAACCATATCGCTATGGAATAGAGTGCAGATTCTAGTTAGAGCTTGGCTTATACATATGACCTAAATCAATTTTTAGCGGGAGTTTTAATTTCTTTAGTCAACCGTTAAAAATAAGACTGGATACTTACTCATCAACTACTATTAAAAAGTGTTTATATACAAGGGTGAATGGTTCCGTGAACCACTCTGAGATGTCCAGGATTTGACCTTCGGGCAACGCTGTGTATAAATATCACCGTCGCCCGCGTTTGACGGGCAAACATCAAGGATCATTTGCGTGACACAGGTTACGAGTATGCGAAGACGACATAAGTTTAACAATCGTATGACGCGCATTATTCTACTCATTAGCTTTCTCTTCCTTTTTGGCCGTTTTGTCTACTCAGCCATCGGTGCCTGGTACCATCATCAGGACAAAGTAGAAACACAGCAAAACAGCCTGTCAGTGGACAACACTAGCCGGTAACGCCTCACCTCAAAACAATTTATATTCCAACCGCCTGACAGGTGGTCGATTCTGCACGCCCAAACACAGTGATTCGTTAACTTGTACCTGGTGTTTACCGCTTCAGGAAGAGGGTTATGACTGCTGATGTCATCCTATACTCAAACGACAAGTCTTAAAGCGCATAGAATAAATTTGTGACCAGGAGAGTTTAAATGATACATGTCTTTGGCCATCTCAATCCCGACAGCGATACCGTCTGTACTGCCTACATGACTGCACGTTGGCTTACGCTTAAAGGGCAAGATGCCCATGCGTTTCGCCTCGGTGAGTTAAACAGAGAAACTGATTATATTTTCCGCCATGCAGGCCTGACGCCACCTCCACTGCTTGATTATTCTCTTGCTGGCAAAGATGTCTGGCTGGTTGATTTCAGTGAACCCGCTCAGGGGCCTGCCTCACTTAATGAAAGCAATGTTGTCGGGATTATCGACCACCACCGTCTTGGCGGCCTGATAACTCAACTCCCTCCGGAAGTTTGGATAAAACCCGTCGGCAGCAGTGCGACATTGTTATGGCAGTTGATGACCCCAACCTTTCGCCGTGAGGTTTCCCCTAGTGAAGCCATTTTGCTATTGGCTGCAGTGTTGAGTGATACCGTAGCACTTCGCTCACCGACCACGACTGACGACGACCATCAGGCCGTTGATGAACTGTGCACTCTGGCAAAAGTGGAGCGTGAAGATTTCATTCGAGATTTGCTGACTGCCAAGACGGATATTGTAGGTTTGAGCGCGGAAGAGTTACTTAATAAAGACAGTAAAATGTTTGATATTTCGGGGAATAAGGTGTTGGTTGCACAACTCGAATTATATTCTCTTACCCAGGCTGAACCGCTTATCGACGAGCTTATATTAGCGATGGAAAAACGGGTCACCACATCGGGTGCTGGATTGGTTGTTTTGATGCTTACCGATATCAGCACTGAGTGCTCAAGGCTCTATTTTGCTGGCCCTGCATTTGCTGATAACACGCCCTGCACCATCGCCGGAATGTTAAGTCGAAAAAAACAGCTTCTTCCCTGGTTGCACACCCGACTCAACCCAATTGCATCATAAAAATTTGCACTTAGTAGCGAGGTGACCGCCCGGCCTGTCACTTACCTATGACAATATCGACGAAATATGGCGCAGGGACGCGCCGTTATCGTCACGCATGAATGAGATCCACTATGCGCAAACTTTGTCATTGCTCTTTGCCGTGTTTGGCTAAATACATGGCTTTGTCGGCATATTCGAGAAGCTGACGCTCGTCTTTACCATGCTCCGGATAGAGTGCAATCCCGATACTGGGGGAGATGGTTAAACGGTGGCCTTCCAGGGTAAAAGGAAGATTGAAAGCGTTACGGATTTTTTCTACCACCTGAGCGTGCTCGGGTAATGAAACTCCCTGGAGCAAAACCACAAACTCATCGCCACCGATACGTGCAACGGTGTCCGATTCGCGCACACACAACTTCAGGCGCGCAGCAGTCCCTTGCAGCAGTAAATCCCCAATACCATGGCCCAGCGTATCGTTAACCTGTTTAAATTTGTCGAGATCAATGTACAACAGGGACAACTGACCTTGCTGCCGACGCGCTGTTGAGATCGCGGCTTTCAGGCGGTCATGCAAAAAACCACGGTTCGGGAGGTCAGTCAGTTGATCATACTGCGCCATATACTGCATCCGGGCCTGCATTTGCTGGCGCTCAATGACCGTCGCAATCTGAGTCGAAACGAACTGCAGTAACTCCTGATCCTGTTCGTTGTAGCACACCCCGCCCGGGTAACTTTTGACCATAAGCACGCCAATCGTGCCCTTATGCGACTTGAGCGGAACTCCCAGCCAACAGAGTGGATTCATGCCAAAAGAGACCCGTAATTCTTCCAGGTGGGCAACCTTCGTCTCAGGCGTGAGCAGCAGCGGTTGACCGGTATGAATAATCTCTGCGTAGAACGTACCTGGGATCAGGGTGAAGGGGTCTGGCCTCTGCAGAAACTGATCCACATGATAAGGGAAGCTGAGTTCGCCGGTTTCATCGTCGTAGAGCGTAACCGAAAAATTATCGACGGGAAGCAGCGTGCCGACGATCTCATGAATGCGCTGGAATAACTTGAGCAAATCTTCGGCGGTATGTGCGGCTTCAGAAATGGCATAAAGCGCAGACTGCAACGATTCGGATCGTTTGCGTTCGGTAATATCACGGGCAACACCAATGCGCAATTGATCGGCAGGTGACCAGCGAGCTGTCCACATGATGTTGACGACGTGTCCATTTTTGTGAACGTAACGGTTCTCAAAATGAAACTGAGGATTGCCAGACATGATTTCCACCACCGAGTTTCGGGTGACTTCCCGATCTTCAGGCAGCATGATGTCAAACATGTTTTTGCCGATCATTTCTTTCGGCGTATAGCCGAAAATACGTTCGCATGATGCGCTCGCAAAAACGATATTGGCATGGGCATCAACTGCAAAAACAGCATCCATCATCAGATCAATCAAACTGGCCAACGGCGCGTGGGGATTCGATTCCATAGAGAAATTATCAGGCCTGAATATAAGAGTGAGTACGACTACGTTTACGATAAATATCCGCCACCCATTAGCACTGCATCGTTTGGCGCCAAGTTAAAGATAATACAGGTGCAACTGAACATACCATGGAAAATAGCTAAAAACGGCTATTTGCTATCTGATAGACGTAAAAAAGCCCGCAATTACGCGGGCTTAAAGGTGTTTTACTGCTTATACGTGCAAGCTATTGCCAGACGTTAAATCATTCCCACTCGATAGTTGCTGGCGGTTTGCCAGAAATATCGTAAACCACACGGGAAATACCGTTAACTTCGTTGATGATGCGGTTGGATACACGGCCAAGGAAATCGTATGGCAGGTGAGCCCAATGCGCGGTCATAAAGTCGATGGTTTCCACAGCACGCAGTGAAACCACCCAATCGTATTTACGGCCATCGCCCATCACGCCAACAGAACGTACTGGCAGGAACACAGTGAACGCCTGGCTGACTTTGTTGTAGAGATCAGCTTTATGCAGCTCTTCAATAAAGATGGCATCGGCACGACGCAGCAGGTCGCAATACTCTTTCTTCACTTCGCCCAACACGCGCACGCCAAGACCTGGACCCGGGAACGGGTGACGGTACAGCATGTCGTATGGCAAGCCCAATTCCAGACCAATCTTGCGCACTTCGTCTTTGAACAGCTCACGCAGCGGTTCAACCAGACCCATCTTCATCTCTTTCGGCAAGCCGCCCACGTTGTGGTGAGATTTGATGACGTGTGCTTTACCGGTAGCAGAAGCCGCAGATTCGATAACGTCAGGGTAAATGGTGCCCTGCGCCAGCCACTTCACGTCTTCCAGTTTCAGTGCTTCTTCATCGAACACTTCAACAAACACGCGGCCAATGATTTTACGTTTCGCTTCTGGTTCGTTCTCGCCCGCCAGTGCGGACAGGAAACGCTCCTCGCCTTCAACGTGAATAATGTTCAGGCCGAAATGGTCGCCAAACATATCCATAACTTGCTGAGCTTCGTTCAAACGCAACAGACCGTTATCAACGAATACACAGGTCAGACGGTCGCCAATCGCGCGGTGCAGCAGCATGGCGGTAACGGAGGAATCCACACCACCAGACAGGCCAAGAATGACTTTGTCGTTGCCCACTTGTTCACGCAGACGAACAATTGCATCTTCAATGATTTTTGCAGATGTCCACAGCGCTTCACAGCCGCAGATATCAAGCACAAAACGCTCCAACAAACGCTGGCCCTGACGGGTGTGGGTCACTTCCGGGTGGAACTGCACGCCATAAAAACGTTTTTCTTCGTTTGCCATAATTGCGAACGGGCACGTTTCAGTGCTGGCAACGGTAACGAAGTCAGATGGGATCGCAGTGACTTTATCGCCATGACTCATCCAGACATCAAGCAACGGTTTGCCGTCGGCACTCAGAGAATCTTCGATGCCACGAACCAGCGCGCTGTCAGTTTTCACTTCAACTTGCGCGTAACCGAACTCACGTTCGTTGGAGCCTTCTACGTGGCCGCCGAGCTGCATCGCCATGGTCTGCATGCCGTAGCACACACCAAATACTGGCACACCTGCAGTAAAGACATATTCAGGCGCGCGTGGGCTGTTGTTCTCAGTAGTACTTTCCGGTCCACCAGAAAGAATGATACCGCTTGGATTGAAATCACGAATCTGTGCTTCAGTGACATCCCATGCCCACAGCTCACAGTAAACGCCCAGCTCACGCACACGGCGCGCAACCAGTTGAGTGTACTGAGAGCCGAAATCGAGGATAAGTATGCGATGTTTATGGATATTTTCCGTCATTGATTCTAATTCCAAGGAAAAGTGAAACAGAGAAAGTCAATCATCTGATGGATTACTCTAAATAATTCGAGGCGCAGAAAGGCGGCAAACTCGCAAATCCCCAGCAACATAGATAACTATGTGACTGGGGTGAACGAGTGCAGCCAACGCATCTGCAACTTGAAGTATGACGAGTAATCAGGAACCCATGCGGTAGTTCGGCGACTCTTTAGTAATCGTCACATCGTGAACGTGACTTTCCTGAATGCCAGCACCGCTAATACGTACAAATTCCGCTTTAGTACGCAACTCGTCAATGGTACCACAGCCGGTCAGACCCATACAGGAACGCAGGCCGCCCATTTGCTGGTGAACGATCTCCTTCAGATGACCTTTGTAAGCCACGCGACCTTCGATACCTTCCGGTACCAGTTTGTCGGCTGCATTGTCAGTCTGGAAGTAACGATCAGAAGAACCTTTGGACATCGCACCCAGAGAACCCATACCACGGTAAGATTTGAAAGAACGGCCCTGGTAGAGTTCGATTTCACCAGGAGATTCTTCAGTCCCTGCCAGCATACCGCCAACCATCACGGCAGATGCACCCGCAGCGATAGCTTTTGCGATGTCACCTGAGAAGCGGATGCCACCGTCAGCGATAACAGGAATACCGGTGCCTTCCAGCGCTTCAACCGCATCAGCCACGGCGGTGATTTGTGGAACACCTACGCCAGTGACGATACGAGTCGTACAGATGGAGCCAGGACCGATACCGACTTTCACAGCGCTTACGCCAGCGTCAGCCAGTGCACGTGCACCAGAGGCCGTTGCCACGTTACCGCCAATGATTTGCAGGTCAGGATATTTAGCACGAGTCTCACGAATACGTTGTAGAACGCCTTCGGAATGACCATGGGAGGAGTCAATCAGTAAAACGTCGACGCCAGCAGCTACCAGAGCGTCGATACGCTCTTCGTTGCCTGCACCTGCGCCAACTGCTGCTCCAACACGTAAACGGCCCTGGTCGTCTTTACAGGCGTTAGGTTTACGTTCTGCTTTCTGGAAGTCTTTTACGGTGATCATGCCGCGCAGATGGAAACTGCTGTCGACAACCAGCGCCTTCTCAACACGTTTTTCGTGCATTTTGGACAGCACTACATCACGTGCTTCGCCTTCTTTAACGGTAACAAGACGCTCTTTCGGGGTCATGTACACGCTAACAGGTTGGTTCAGGTCGGTAACAAAACGCACGTCGCGACCCGTGATGATACCCACCAGCTCGTTTTCTTCGGTCACAACAGGGTAACCGGCAAAACCGTTACGGGCGGTCAGTTGTTTAACTTCGTGCAGAGTGGTGGTCGGCAGTACGGTCTGTGGGTCAGTCACAACGCCACTTTCGTGCTTTTTCACGTGTCTGACTTCTTCAGCCTGACGCTCAATCGACATATTTTTGTGAATGAAACCAAGTCCACCTTCCTGAGCCAATGCGATGGCCAGACGGGCTTCCGTTACGGTATCCATTGCTGCGGAGAGCATAGGGATATTCAAACGAATAGTTTTGGTCAGTTGGGTGCTGAGATCAGCCGTGTTAGGCAGAACTGTAGAGTGAGCTGGAACGAGGAGAACGTCATCAAACGTCAGTGCTTCTTTAGCGATTCGTAGCATGGCAATATCTCAACCTGGGGTGAATGAGAACAGACAAAATATTGCCGCGGCATTATACAGAGCGGAATCGATTGCATCCACACTTTTTTAAGAAAA
>NZ_DATERI010000046.1:0-3756 GCF_035271705.1 Buttiauxella sp. | reverse complement strand
GGAGTTTTTTCAAAACCTTGGCAAAACCTTTATGTTGCCAGTGGCATTGCTGTCGTTCTGCGGCATTATGCTCGGTATCGGCAGTTCGCTAAGCAGCCACGATGTGGTGACGCTATTACCGATATTAGGGAATCCCGTTTTACAACTCATCTTTACCTGGATGGGGAAAGTGGGCTCGTTTGCCTTTAGCTTCTTGCCAATTATGTTCTGTATCGCCATTCCTTTAGGGCTGGCGCGTGAAAACAAAGGTGTCGCTGCATTTGCCGGTTTTGTCGGTTATGCCGTAATGAACCTGGCGGTGAACTTCTGGCTTACCGCAAAAGGTATTCTGCCTACGACAGACACCGCAATCCTTAAGGCAAACAACGTTCAAAATATCCTCGGCATTCAGTCCATCGACACCGGTATTTTGGGTGCGGTGATTGTCGGGGTGATTGTTTTCCTGCTACATGAACGTTTCCACAATGTCCGCCTGCCGGACGCACTGGCGTTCTTTGGTGGCACTCGCTTTGTGCCCATCATCACGACTGTCGTGATGGGTTTGGTAGGCCTGGTTATTCCTCTTATTTGGCCGATGTTTGCTGCAGGCATTAACGCGCTGGGCAATATGATCAACAGTGCTGGCATGTTTGGGCCGATGATCTTCGGCACCGGCGAGCGTTTATTATTGCCGTTTGGTTTGCATCACATTCTGGTGGCTCTGATTCGCTTTACTGAAGCGGGCGGGACTCTGGACGTTTGCGGAAACAGCGTCAGTGGTGCACTAACCATCTTCCAGGCTCAATTGAGCTGCCCGACATCTCACGGTTTTGCACAAAGCGCGACTCGCTTCCTGTCACAAGGAAAAATGCCGGCGTTCCTTGGCGGCTTGCCGGGTGCTGCATTGGCAATGTACCACTGTGCCCGCCCTGAAAATCGTCACAAAATTAAAGGCCTGCTGATTTCTGGTGTGATTGCATGCGTTATTGGCGGTACCACTGAACCACTGGAATTCCTGTTCCTGTTCGTGGCGCCAGTTCTGTATCTCATCCATGCTCTGCTGACCGGTCTTGGCTTTACCGTAATGGCGGTGTTGGGTGTCACTATCGGTAATACTGACGGGAACATCATCGATTTCGTGGTATTTGGTATCCTGCACGGACTGGCGACTAAGTGGTATCTGGTGCCGGTTGTGGCGGCGATTTGGTTCACGGTTTACTACGTCATCTTCCGTTTCGCGATTACCCGTTTCAATATCAAAACTCCGGGTCGTGATGTCGAAAGCGCAGTAGAAAAAGCGGTTATGGGGCAAGTGGGTAAATCGGGTTATAACGTGCCAGCAATCCTTGCAGCGCTAGGGGGTGCCGACAATATTGTCTCACTGGATAACTGCATTACGCGTCTGCGTTTATCCGTGAAAGATATGTCACTGGTGGACAGTGCCGCGTTAAAAAACTTGCGCGCCATTGGTGTGGTGCAACTTAACCAACATAATCTGCAAGTGGTGATTGGGCCGCAGGTCCAGTCGGTAAAAGATGAAATGGCGCATCTGATGCAAACCGCTCAGGCGTAAACTCAAGTGACTTCAAGATGCAGGTAGGCGGCAATCGGGTGAACGAGAGCAGCCACCAACCCTGCATCTTGAAGGGCGATGGGTATAAATCACAATGGACGATCTGGCGCCCATTTATGCGAGGTGATATGTTCGATTTTTCCACCCCCGTTGACCGACATGGTACCTGGTGTACCCAGTGGGATTATGTCGCAGACCGTTTCGGCACTGCCGATCTCCTGCCCTTTACTATCTCTGATATGGATTTCCCTACCGCTCCGGTCATTCTCGACGCCTTACAAAAGCGCTTGTCTCATGGTGTTTTGGGTTACAGCCGCTGGAAAAATGACGAATTTCTTGGCGCGATTGCACATTGGTATCAGGCACGTTTTCACAGCGTGATTGATAAAGAAGCGGTGGTTTACGGCCCGTCGGTTATCTACATGGTTTCACAGCTGATTCGCCAGTGGTCGGCTCCAGGCGACGCAGTACTTATCCATACCCCGGCTTATGATGCGTTTTACAAAACCATCGAAGGGAATCAACGCCAGGTCTTTAGCGCGCCGTTGCATAATACCGAAGATGGCTGGATGTGCGATATAGCGAAACTGGAAGCGCAACTGGCTAAACCAGAATGCAAAATCATGCTGCTCTGCAGCCCGCAAAACCCAACCGGGAAGGTCTGGACGCGCAGCGAACTGGAAACCATGGCAACCCTGTGCGAGCGACATGGCGTGAGAGTTATCAGTGATGAAATTCACATGGATATGGTATGGGAAGGCCATTCGCATACCCCATGGTGCGAAGTCGGCAAAGGCCAGTGGGCGCTGTTCACTTCCGGCTCCAAGAGTTTCAACATCCCGGCATTAACCGGTGCATATGGTCTGATTAACGACACTCATGAACGCCAGCAGTATCTGAATGTGCTGAAAGGCCAGGATGGGCTGTCATCCCCCGCAATCCTTGCAGTTGTCGCCCATATTGCCGCTTATCAGGAAGGGGCCAGATGGCTGGATGAACTGCGTACTTACCTGCAAAGTAATCTTCATTATGTGGCAGATACGCTGAACCATGAGTTTGCGCAACTCAACTGGCATCCGCCGCAATCCACGTATCTGGCGTGGATTGATTTACGTCCACTGGGCATTGATGACCACGCACTGCAAAAAGCGCTGATTGAGCAGCAAAAAGTTGCCATCATGCCGGGATATACATACGGTGAGGAAGGAAACGGTTTTGTACGCCTGAATGCCGGTTGCCCGCGCGTTAAGCTCGGAGAAGGCGTAAAGCGCCTGATTGGGGCAATAAAGTCACTGCAGTAAGTTTCAGGGGGAAGATCCTGTGGAGCCCCCCTATCTATAACTTTTGCGCGGTCAACTGCATTCGATACATTCAGCACAGTTATAGAAATAATAGGATGTTTTTACAAAACATGACGGAATGATCCCCCGATGTTTTGCTATAACGGGAAACCGTTTTCAATGGACTGAAATTCTATGTTTACCTGGATCACACTTACCTTGCTTTTTTTAATGACCGGTGTCTGGGGTTCAATTTTGCTTAATGCCTTTGATGTCACCTTCCATATTTCCGAAACCGTTATTGCCATTGAAGAATTCTTTCAATAGCTGCAAATTTAGGGTTTTCTGTCGGGAAGACACACTAACAATAAGCCGGCGAAAATCACGCCCACACCGACCAATTTTCCCATACTGAATTTTTCGTGCAGCCACGGTAACCAGATAGCCGCAGCCCATACCAGCACGTAGCTTAAACTGAGTAACGGATACGCTTTACTGAGTGCCACGCGGCGTAGTGCCATAAACCAGCATGCCATCGAGCAGACATAAGCCAGCAGCCCAGTCACCAGTGCTACCGCTCCGGGGCTGAAAATCAATAATGCCGTCATCAGCTCATCGGGGTGGCTCACCAGAGGCAGTGTCACCATCGCCCATTTCATTGTGAGTTGCGCGAAACTGACTAACAGCACGCTCATCATTGCCCAGAAGTACCCCATCACACGGCACCTCCGAGGATAGAGATCCCGGCAATAATCAGCACCACACCCAGCCAATGTCGCAGGGAAACTCGTTCATGCCAGATAAACCGGGCAGCAAGCGTAATAAAGATAAAATTAAGGCTGAGCATCGGATATGCAACGCTGACCGGTATGCGCTGTAACACCAGCAGCCACAGCAGCATGGCACAACCGAGCAGCACAGCGC
>NZ_DATERI010000045.1:0-9292 GCF_035271705.1 Buttiauxella sp. | reverse complement strand
CATCCACCACCGCCGGAATTTCGTCATTCAAAACGCAGTGGTAAGGTTTGCCACAGTTTTGTGATTCCAGGTGGGCAAACAGTTCGCCATTTTGTTCAATAACATCAGCAAGTTTGAGTAGGTGCTCCGCGCGCTCTTTCGGTGTGGTTTGCCCCCAGCTGACAAATGCGTTATCCGCCGCCAGCACTGCATCGTTAACTTGATCCGCAGTGGCTTCGGCAATCTCAAGCAGCACTTCACCCGTTGCCGGATTGTAAACCGGCAATTTCTCTCCCTGGCCGTCCACTAACTGGCCGTTAATTAATAGCTGGTTTTGCATAGTGATACCCTTTTCAACGTTATTTACCGCTGCCCGCGACGTCATCTCCGCCACGGCTCAGCCAGTACGCCCCTAGAATCGGAATGGTGGTCATCAGCATCACCATTAATGCCACCACGTTGGTGACCGGAACTTCACGCGGGCGCCCCAGTTGGTTGAGCAGCCACAACGGTAAGGTACGTTCATGTCCGGCGGTAAAAGTGGTGACAATAATTTCATCAAACGACAACGCGAACGCCAGCATTCCCCCCGCTAACAATGCCGATCCCAGATTAGGCAAAATGACATAGCGGAAGGTTTGCCAGCCATCAGCGCCCAAATCCATCGACGCCTCAATCAAGCTGTACGAGGTACGGCGGAAACGGGCGATGACGTTGTTAAACACAATCACCACGCAGAATGTCGCGTGCCCGACGACGATGGTGAAAAAACCTGGCTCAAAATTCATCATCTTAAAAGCCGTTAACAACGCAATACCGGTAATAATCCCCGGCAACGCTATCGGTAACAGCAACAGTAATGAGATGGCGTTTTTGCCGAAGAATTCGCGCCGCCACAATGCAGCGGCAGCCAAAGTACCGAGAATCAAAGCAAGTATAGTTGCCAGTGAAGCAATTTTAAGTGACAACGTCACTGCATCGAGAATGTCCCCGCGTGACGCCGCAACACTGAACCAGTGCAGCGTTAACCCTTTGGGGGGGAAACTGAATGCGGCTTCTTCGGGGTTAAAGGCATAAAGCGCAATGATCAACAGTGGGAAATGCAGGAAAATAACCCCGCCCCAGGCAGCAATTTTGAGAAATAACGGTGCGCGTTCAGAGTGCATCGAAAGCCCCCAGTCGTTTCACCAGCGAAAGATAAATAGCGATCAGAACAATCGGCACCAGCGTAAAGGCGGCAGCCATCGGCATATTGCCAATCGCTCCTTGCTGCGAATAGACCATATTGCCGATGAAATATCCTGGCGGCCCCACCAGTTGCGGCACAATAAAATCACCGAGCGTTAGAGAGAAAGTAAATACCGAACCTGCTGCAACACCCGGGATTGCCAGCGGTAAAATCACATGGCGAAAGGTTTGCGATGGCCGTGCGCCCAAATCCGCCGAGGCTTGTAACAGTGAAGGTGGCAACCGCTCAAGGGCGGCCTGAATCGGCAAAATCATGAACGGTAGCCAGATGTAAAGAAAGACCAGAAAACGACCAAAACCGGAAGTAGACAGCGTGTTGCCGCCGATGGCCGGAATGGTCAGAATCAGGTTGAGTAATGGTTCGAGCCCCATGTGGTCGAGGAACCACTGCGCCACACCATCACGCGATAACAGTAACGTCCAGGCATACGCCTTAACAATGTAGCTGGCCCACATCGGCAACATCACCGCAATGTAGAAAAATGCTTTAAGCTTGCCCCGGGTGTAGCGCGCCATAAAGTACGACATTGGGAAAGCCAACACTGCACTGGCGAGTGTCACGGCAATCGCCATCGTCAGTGTACGCAGAATGATGTCGTAATTAGCCGGGTTAAACAGTGCGGCAATGTTGGCAAATGTCAGGTCAGGTGTGACTGACATCGTGAAATCATCGAAGGTATAGAACCCTTGCCACAGCAGCGTCAGTAACGAGCCAAGGTAAATCACGCCAAACCACAGTAGCGGTGGCAGCAATAACAAAGCCAGCCAGAATCCTGGGCGTTGCCACAAGAACGTGGCAATGCGTCGCATCAGGCGGTTGTCAGGATGGGACGTATGAACACTCATCGCCATGTCATCCTTTTTCTTGCAACAGAACCATCGCCGCGCGGGGCCAAACAGCAGTGACTTGCTGGCCGATTTGATAGCGTTCTTCGCTGATAATCCGTTGTGGATTTGCCTCACTGACCAGCAGCTTTTCACCTCCAGCAAGACGTAATTCGAGACGAGTGGCTGCCCCTTGATAGTGGATTTCCTGAATCATGCCGCTGACACGGATTTCGTTGCTGTGGCTGGGTTCATCACTCAGCACGATATGTTCAGGCCGCAGTGAAAACAGCCCTTCTTCACCACAGACTTTCCCGGCTAGGGCGGGTTGAAGAACATTTGAGGTGCCAACAAAGCTCGCCACAAACGCAGTGCGCGGCTTCATATATAGCTGGCGTGGCGTATCAACCTGCTCAATACGCCCGTTATTGAACACCGCAACGCGGTCAGACATCGACAACGCTTCGCTTTGGTCATGGGTGACGAAAATAAAAGTGATGCCCAGTTCACGCTGCAGATTTTTCAACTCGCCCTGCATCTGCTCGCGGAGTTTAAGATCCAACGCCCCCAAGGGTTCATCAAGCAACAACACGCGTGGACGATTCACCAGCGCGCGCGCTAACGCCACACGCTGGCGCTGGCCGCCTGAAAGTTGTGACGGTTTGCGGGCATGAACAAAACCTAGCGCCACGCGCTCAAGCGCTTCCTGCGCTTTGGCTTGCCGAGTTTTCTTATCAACGCCTTTGACCATCAACCCGTAAGCGACGTTTTCCAGCACCGTCATATGCGGGAACAAGGCGTAATCCTGGAAAACGGTGTTGACATCACGTTGATAAGGCGGCACGTCTTGCGCCGGTTTGCCAAAAATCGCGATTTCACCAGAAGTGACCTGCTCGAATCCTGCGATCAGACGCAAGCAGGTGGTTTTGCCCGAGCCAGAGGGCCCGAGCATCGAGAAAAACTCCCCGTCTTCGATATCAATGGATACGTTATCGACAGCTCGCACATCACCGTAAAAGCGCGACACATTATGAAACTGCACAGCGTACGGCATAACGCCTCCAGGCTTAACGGCCACCCATGATGGCGATGTAATCCTGAGTCCAGCGACTGTACGGCACAAATTTCCCGCCTTCTGCGACTGGCGTTTTCCAGAACACTATCTTATCGAAGTAATTAAAGCCGTTGGTTTCGCAGCCCTTGTCGCCCAGTAATGTACTGGCTTTACACCCTTCAACCACTGCGGGCAGAGAACCGAACCATGCTGCCACGTCCCCCTGAACTTTCGGGGTCAGCGACCAGTTCATCCATTTGTAGGCACAGTTCATGTGTTTCGCATCTGCATGGAGCATGGTGGTATCTGCCCAACCTGTTACCCCTTCTTTCGGGAATACCGTGGCAATGGGCTGGCCTTCAGCTTTCAGGGCGTTTGCCTGATACGGCCATGCGCTGGATGCAATCACACCTTCGTTTTTGAAGTCGCTCATCTGAACGGTGGTGTCGTGCCAGTAGCGGTGAATTAAGCCGTGTTGATCGCGCAAGACTTTCAGCACTGCCTGATATTGTTCTTCCGTCAGTTGGTACGGGTCGGTAATACCCAACTGTGGCTGAGTGGCTTTAACAAATAACGCGGCATCAGCGATGTAGATTGGCCCGTCATAGGCCTGTACGCGGCCCTGATTGGTTTTGCCGTCAGGTAAATCTTGTTTAGCGAACACCACACTCCAGCTATCGGGTGGTGTTGGGAAGGTTTTGGTGTTGTACATCAACAAGTTTGGCCCCCACTGATACGGGGTGCCGTACACTTTGCCGTCGACGTTAAACCACGAGCCTTTTACCAGGCGAGGATCAACGTTTTTCCAGTTTGGGATAAGATCCGTGTTAATCGGTTGCACGCGTTTGCCCATAATCAAGCGTAACGATGCGTCACCCGATGCGGTGACCAGGTCATATCCCCCCTTCGCCATCAAACTGACCATTTCGTCGGAAGTGGCTGCTGTTTTCACATTGACCTTACAGCCGGTTTCTTTTTCGAAATCAGTGACCCAGTTATACGCTTTGTCGGTATCGCCACGCTCGATGTAACCCGGCCAGGCGATAATATCGAGTTGCCCTTCACCGGCATCAATTTTGTCTGGAAGCCCTGCCGCCTGTGCAGAAAGCACGGTCAAACAGAGTGTGGAAAGAGACCATATAGCCTGTTTTGTACGCATTGCTGCTACTCCTGTCTGAAAAGTAAAGGCGGCACGCCATTAAGAATCAGTGCCGAAAGAGCAAATAATCCCCGTATAAAAACAATAGTCTGCGTAAATATGGCAAGCATGCTGGCAGCAGGAAATTTCACCAGGATGTGATATACAGCGCAGTAAATGGCTGAACGTAAATATCGGTTAGAGTTCGCTAAATGGATGATTTTTAAAGTGTAGGTGAGTGTTAAGCGTAGCGCTGAAATGTACGCGCAGATTTGCGCAACTATCGAAATTTCATATGGATGGGGTTAAAAAGGCCGGTTGCTTAACATTGCTTATTTACAGATAGCCATGCCGCGTCAAATGGCATGGCTCAGATGAGTTTTATTGTATTTTATTTATCGTCGCTGCGAACCGATGACGGATGACGGCACAACGCATCAACTTTCATGGTCATAAACGGGTAAAGCGGCAAACCCATTAACAGATTGTGTAACTCTTCGGCGTCTTTAACATCAAAGATGCTGACATTGGAATATAAGCCTGCTACACGCCAGATATGGCGCCATTTACCTTCATTCTGTAGTTGTTGCGAATACGCCTTCTCTTTCGCTTTAATTTCAGCGACCGTTTCCACGGGTATATCGAGTGGAATATTCACCGTCATCTCAACTTTGAATAACATTCATCTCTCCTTATGCCTTACGGCGATAGTTGGCGCTGTGGTTATACCTTTATTTTCATTAAGATTTGCCGGTCAACCCATGCAAACCAAACGGCGTTTTCTCACAATAGGAATTTTTCTGCCGTAACGTCAACGGCAGTCATCGAATTGCTGTGCGATTATCGCCGCACATCAGTTATATGGCTGATATTTGTGATCGCGGTGGAGTATTGCATTGTTGCCGAATTAAACCTGCCAGCGTGATGACCGCGTGGAGTTCCCACTCGCCTAAAGCCCAGGAAGCATTAAGCCGAAAATAATTATGCCATGCGCCGCCCGTGGTAAACATTTTGCCTGGGGCGATACTGATTTTGTGGGCAATCGCTTGCTCACTGAGCAGGCTGGCGTCCATATATTCCGGTAATTCGACCCACAGAAAATAGCCGCTTTCACTGTGGTGAATCTTCACATCATGGGGGAAATGCTGATGCAGTGCCTGCCAGGTTTGTTGTTTACGTTCCGCCAGAACACGGCGGAGTTTTCGTAAATGGGTGTCGTACCGTTTGGTCGCCAGATAATCAACCAAGGCGAGTTGCATGGGGGAACTGGTGGAAAGCGTGCTCATTAATTGCAACTGCTGAATGCGCCGTGCATGTTTGCCTGCAGCCACCCACCCGATGCGAAACCCCGCCACCAGGCACTTTGAAAAGGATGAACAATGCAGCGTCATACCTTGCTCATCATACGCGCGAGCCGGTAAAGGGCGTTCTCGCCCGTAGTACAATTCGCTGTAGACATCATCTTCAATGAGCGTGACATTGTGCTGCTGTAGCAACGCCACCAGTTGTTGCTTCTTTTCAGGTGACAGTGTCACGCCAAGTGGATTTTGGCTGTTGGTCATTAACCAGCACGCTTTCACCGGATAGTCGTTAAGTGCTTGTTTCAAGGCGACCAGATCAATACCATTTTGCGGATCGGTTGCCACCGAAAGCGCCTTTAGGCGTAAACGTTCCAGTGCCTGCAAAGCGCCATAGAAACACGGGTTTTCAACAATCACCCAATCCCCAGGCTCGGTGACCGCTTGCAGGCTGAGATTAAGCGCTTCGAGCGCACCCGCTGTTATCACAATCTCTTCTGGTGAAACTTGCATTCCCTGCTGTGCATAACGCCTGGCAATAGCGTGTCGCAACGCTTCGTTACCCGGCGGCAGGTTTTCAATCACGCTCATGGCTGTTGCGGTTTTGCTGACCGTCGCAAGTGAGCGGTTCAATTGCTGAAGCGGAAACAAACGCGGGTCAGGGAATGCCGAGCCGAATGGCACGACCGTTGCGTCGCAACTGGCCTGCAACACATCAAAAATATAGGTATTAATATCGACTGATTCGTCGCGTGTCACTTTCACGGGGGTCAACGTGCTGCGAGCAGCGGGCCGAGAAGCCACGTAATAACCTGACTGCGGCCTGGCTACAATCACGCCCTGGCTTTCGAGGGTCTGATAAGCGTGGCTGACCGTCATAAAACTCATGCCGCTCATTGTCACTTGCTCACGCAATGAAGGGAGTTTATCTCCTGCTAACCAAGCGCCAAGGGCAATCTGGTCAATGATTTGCTGCGCAAGTTGTTGGTATTTCTTCATGGTAAACCTGTGCTTGCTGTCTATATCAGTCATCTAAAAGTACGCTAATTATGGAAACTGTTATAGTTAAATAACGTGTTTCTGTTTCTGATTTATCCTCAAGTAACCCTCTAACATAGCCTCGAAGTTATTGTGTTATGAGGTTGCGCATGTTCGGTTTAGACGCTTTTCATTTGGCAAGGATTCAATTCGCTTTTACTGTCTCCTTTCATATTATTTTCCCCGCCATCACCATTGGGCTTGCCAGTTATTTGGCGGTGCTTGAAGGGTTGTGGCTCAAATCTAAAAATCCGGTTTATCGTTCGCTTTATGATTTTTGGGCGAAGATTTTCGCCGTTAACTTTGGCATGGGTGTGGTGTCCGGCCTGGTGATGGCCTATCAGTTTGGTACCAACTGGAGCGGTTTTTCGCAGTTCGCTGGCAGCATCACCGGGCCGTTACTGACCTATGAAGTCCTGACGGCCTTTTTCCTTGAGGCGGGATTCCTTGGCGTAATGCTGTTTGGTTGGAAGCGCGTAGGTCCTGGACTACATTTCTTTGCCACCTGCATGGTGGCGCTGGGCACGCTGATGTCCACCTTCTGGATCCTGGCATCTAATAGCTGGATGCACACCCCACAAGGGTTTGAAATCCACAACGGCCAGGTGGTGCCGGTTGACTGGTTCGCCGTGATATTTAACCCTTCATTCCCCTACCGTTTGCTGCATATGTCGGTGGCAGCATTTTTGAGCAGTGCGTTTTTTGTCGGGTCGTCGGCTGCATGGCAGTTGCTGCGTGGCAACACAACTCCCGCCATCAAAACCATGTTTTCCATGGCGCTATGGATGGCGTTAATCGTCGCGCCACTTCAGGCGACGATTGGTGATTTACACGGCCTGAATACCCTGAAGTATCAACCAGCGAAAATTGCCGCCATTGAGGGGCACTGGGAAAACATGCCTGGTGAACCCACGCCCCTGTTGCTGTTTGGCTGGCCGGATATGGAACAAGAACACACACTTTACGGGCTAGAAATCCCAGTGCTCGGCAGCCTGATCCTCACCCATAGCCTGGATAAACAAGTTCCGGCGCTCAAAGAGTTCCCAAAAGCAGACCGGCCTAATTCCACCCTGGTTTTCTGGTCATTCCGCATTATGGCGGGGCTTGGGATGCTGATGATTCTGGCAGGCATGCTCAGTTTGTGGTTGCGCTATCGCCAGCGGTTATTCGAGAGTCGCCCGTTCCTGCACTTTATGTTGTGGATGGGGCCATCCGGGCTTATCGCGATTCTGGCAGGCTGGGTAACAACCGAAGTGGGCCGTCAACCGTGGGTGGTGTATGGCTTGCTGCGCACTAAAGATGCCGTTTCAGCGCATGGGAATTTGCAGATGAGTATCAGCCTGCTGACTTTTTTTGTGGTGTACATGTCGGTATTTGGCGTGGGTTACAGCTATATGGTCAGGCTTATCAAGAAAGGCCCGCAGCCATTTGATGACCATACCCACTCCGCTCACGGCACCCCCTCTCGCCCGCTTTCGGCGGTAACAGATTCGCTTGAGGAGACACGTTAATGGGCATTGATCTGTCAGTTATCTGGTTTGTGATTATTGTGTTTTCCACCCTGATGTACATCGTGATGGACGGCTTTGATCTCGGCATCGGCATACTTTTCCCGTTTGTGCGCGGAGCGCAAGACCGCGACGTGATGGTCAATAGCGTCGCACCGGTGTGGGATGGAAACGAAACCTGGCTGGTGTTGGGAGGGGCTGCACTGTTTGGTGCTTTCCCACTGGCTTATGCCGTGATTGTTGATGCGCTGACCATCCCGCTATCGTTGATGCTCATCGGCCTCATTTTCCGAGGTGTGGCGTTCGAATTTCGCTTTAAAGCCACGCCTGCTCACCGGCCATTCTGGGATAAAGCTTTTATCGGCGGCTCGATTCTGGCGACGTTTTGCCAGGGCGTGGTGGTCGGTGCAGTGATTTCAGGTTTCCCGGTGACCGGACGCACGTTTAGCGGCAGTCAACTTGACTGGATTACATTGTTTAATCTGTTCTGCGGCATCGGTTTGGTGGTGGCGTATGCGCTGTTGGGCGCCAGTTGGCTGGTGATGAAAAGCGAGGATCCGCTGTTCACAACCATGCGTAACCTAATGAAACCGCTGTTGATCATGATGCTTGTGATCATCGCTGTTATCAGCATCTGGACGCCGCTTACGCACCCGCAAATTGCGACACGCTGGTTTAGCCTGCCGAATCTCTGGTTCCTGTTGCCAGTGCCATTGCTGGTGGTTGCGTGTAGCGCCTTGATATGGAAATCCGTCAGTACTGATAGCAGCTGGCACAGCACGCCATTTTTGCTGACACTGGGTTTAATTTTCCTCGGTTTTAGCGGGTTAGGCATCAGCATTTGGCCATATCTGATCCCGCCATCGATTACCCTGTGGCAGGCAGCCGCCCCACCACAAAGCCAGGGCTTTATGCTGGTTGGTGCACTGTTTATTATCCCCATTATTTTGGTTTACACCTTCTGGAGCTATTACGTTTTTCGCGGAAAAGTCCTGCATGGTGAGGGGTATCACTGATGAAACAGGCTGGGATTCGTGTGTTATGGATGGTGGTGTTATGGGGAGGCAGTGTTTTAGCACTGGCCGCCGTTGGGATGGGTTTCCGGCTCTTGATGTCTTTGGCCGGATTTAAATCGTGATTGAAGCCGTAATCATGTCACGCCGCCCTGTCCTGCTCATGCGGGACATCACTCCTTGCCTGAAAC
>NZ_DATERI010000044.1:0-6818 GCF_035271705.1 Buttiauxella sp. | reverse complement strand
ATTATATTTATATATCAACTGTATTGAGCGTAATAATTACGCTCAATTGTATTAAATAAGAGTAATAAATTTATTCTGTTGCCCAAATTTCACATTTTTCGCGTACCAATTCGGTTAACAACCCCCCTTCGGTGACAAATTGGCGAATGCGACGAGTGTCACTGTTGTTGCTGCGAACGTAGCCGTCTATCGCTTCCAATGCCGAGGTCGCCTGCAGTTGTGCCGCGTAGGGGGCGAGAGTATCAAGCAGGGGGAAAATATCTTCTGCCAACGTGTGTTGCTCACCGTTGCGGACATCCGTCAGCACCCCTTCAAAGCCAAAGCGGCAGGCCTGAAAACGGTTAAAACGGTACAGCAGATAATCTTCAGAACGCGGGACAAACGGGCGCTCGCTAAGTAGCCAATGCGCCAGTGCCTGAATAAAACCGGCGATGTTGACCGCACGAGTGAGGGTCAATGGTGTATCCATCACGCGCACTTCAACCGTGCCAAATTTTGGGCTGGGGCGAATATCCCAATGCAGGTCTTTCATTGATTGAACAATGCCGCTGGACTCGAGCCGCTGGTACATCCATTTAAACTCCTGCCAGTCGCTCACAAACGGGGCCGGGCCGTTGTCGGGGAATGCCGAGAATATATTCAGGCGTGACGAAGCATAAGTGGTGTCCTCGCCCTGAATATAGGGTGAAGAGGCGGAGAGGGCGATGACATGCGGAATAAAGCGCGATAAACCGTGCATTAAATAGATAGCGTCTTCTTCATTTTCGCATCCGACATGAACGTGCTGGCCAAAAACCGTGGCCTGCTTCATTAAATAACCAAAGAGCTCAAGCGTCTGGTTATAACGTTCACTTTTGCATACTTCCTGGCGCTGCCATTTTTGAAATGGATGGGTGCCACCCCCACAAATTGCCAGATGATGTTGGCTTGCAGACTGTAGGACGTGCTGGCGCAAACTAGACAGCTGCGAATGTGCTTGGGTGATATCAGCACAGACTCCGGTGGCAATTTCCAGCATGCTTTCGGTAATGTCATGTTTGACTTCACCTTCGGTCACAACGTCTTTTAGCGAATTAACCAGCAGCGATGAATCCTGGCTGAGATCATTGGCGGGTGGATTGATTATTTGCAATTCCAGCTCAATACCGAGGGTGTAGGGGTCAGAATGGGTAAAATTACTCAGTGGCATACTGTCATCTCATTTTTTGCACCCGCACTGAGTGCATTCATGCATTTAGTATAGTCAGCCGTTTGGGATTTACCTTTAATCCGCAAAGTAGTTTTACATTGTTATTATTTTGAGCAGTAATTAACTTTTACTTTAAAGTAATAAAAACTGTGTAAAAACATTCAAGAATTAAAAATGAAATAACAGTAGAAGATGTTTTCTGATACGAGGGTGTATTAATTGATTACGGGTAGGTGATTATTAGTACTGTGATTGATTTTTGTATTTAAAGGGGGGCGCCACTATTTAGGCGGTATTCCACCGCCTGGAATCGCCATCTACGCTTCCCGGTTAATTGAAAACCAGCGTCGCCAGATAAAACGAATCACGAAATATTCAATTGCGCCTAAGGCCAGAAACCACAGGCAAAAGATAATAGTGTAGAGCTGGTTCATATCCAGCAAATGAAATGTCTTGATGAGTTGATGCGCAAGGTCAATAGTCAGCGCCGGAGCGGGGAGCAGCAGGCAGGACAAAAAAGCCAGCAGTAAGATACCGGCAGCGCTCATCAGGGCTTCAAGAGGGTGTTTCATGTCATTGTTACGCCGAGGTAATCCCCTTCATACTTCAAGCTGCAATTGCGTTGGCCGCCTTCGTGCAACTCGAATTATTTTGGGTATAAAACATTTCCAGGGGCGCATTGTCCTGGAAAATAGCCGCCGATACAAATCGCCCCTTTCCCAGGCCTAAATTTACCGAGGAAAGGGGTGGGGATTACAGCCCTTCGGTGCTCTCTTTTTTCGCTTCTTTTGCACGAATCGCACGATACCAACGCGGATGGTGTTTGCTCGCCCAGCGGCGGCTGACTTTGCCGACGATCATGCCTTTAATCGACCCTTTCACCCAGAACGCCATATACATATGAATCAGAATGGCGTGGATCAAAATAATGGCGACCGTTGCGTGAATGAGCAGGCTGTACCGCACCAGTTTGATGGAAAAGTACGAGGCAAAATAAGGCCGCCAGATAATCACACCGGTCACCAGCAGCACGAAAATCATGCTCATGATGGTCCAGAACATCATCTTCTGCCCGGCGTTATATTTACCCACATCCGCCACTTTATGCTCGTTGCCTTTCAGCACTTCGACAATATTTTTAATCCACGGCCAGTCCTGTTTTTCCGGGATATTGTGATGAACGAAACGCACAAACATAAACATCAGCGCCACGAAAATCAGCACCCCAAAGAACGGGTGCAGAATACGGCCCATTTGCGGGGTGCCGAAGGTTTCCGTGAGCCATTGCAACGTCGGGAAAAACAGCGCGATACCGGAGAGCGACACGAGGAAGAAGCAAATCACTACCGTCCAGTGGCAGGCACGGTCGATAAACTTCGTCCTGACGATCATTTTGCTCTGCTTATTCATGATGCTCCTCCTCGTCTTCATCCACCTCTTCGTTCGGCCCGATACCGATGTAATGGAAAATCAGTCCGGCAAAGGTGGCGATAAAACCTGCCGCCGACAGCGGTTTGAGGATCCCTTTCCACAGGTTTATCGGTACGTCGATTTGCGGATTTTTTGGCAAATTGTGGTACAGCTCCGGCTGATCCGCATGATGCAGTACATACATCACATGGGTGCCACCCACGCCTTGCGGGTTATAAAGACCGGCGTTCTCAAAACCGCGTTTTTGCAGCTTCGCGACGCGCTCGTCGGCGACATCCAACATCTCCTTCTTAGTGCCAAAATGAATGGCACCCGTTGGGCAGGTTTTCACGCAGGCCGGCTCCTGGCCAACACTTACGCGATCGACACACAGCGTGCATTTGTAGACCCGGTTATCGTCTTTATTCAGGCGTGGAATATTGAACGGGCAACCCGCAATACAGTAGCCACAGCCAATACAGTGTTCCGACTGAAAATCGACGATGCCGTTGGCGTACTGGATAATGGCTCCCGCAGACGGACATGCTTTCAGGCAGCCCGGATCTTCGCAATGCATACAGCCGTCTTTACGAATCAGCCACTCCAGCTTGCCGTTTTGCGTGGTCTCGCTAAAGCGCATTAACGTCCAGGATTTGGCGCTCAAATCGGCGGGGTTATCGTAAACCCCGACGCAATGACCGACTTCATCGCGGATGTCATTCCACTCCGAACACGCCACCTGGCAGGCTTTGCAGCCAATACAGCTTGAGACGTCAATCAGCTTGGCCACTTCTTCCTTGAAGTCGCGGGCATGTGGCGGCGGTGTAAACCCATTGGTCGCCGAACGCTTGATAATATCCTGAGATTGCATGGACATGAGTTCGCTCCTTATGCCTTCTCAATGTTGACCAAAAACGCCTTATATTCAGGCGTTTGTGAGTTGGCGTCGCCGACGGACGGGGTGAGGGTATTGGCGAGATAGCCCTTACGCGCCGAGCCTTCAAAGCCCCAGTGCAGTGGGATCCCGACGGTTTCCACTTCCTGCCCGCCTGCATTCAGCGTTTGCAGACGTTGTGTTACCACCGCAACGGCACGAATAAATCCGCGCTTGCTGCTGACTTTCACAGCGTCACCATTCGCAATACCTTTGGCTTTCGCTAACTTCTCGCTGATTTCCACAAACTGTTCTGGTTGCACAATCGCATTCAGCCGCGAGTGCTTGGTCCAGGTGTGGAAGTGCTCGGTCAAACGATACGTAGTGCCGACATACGGGAACTCGTTACGTTTACCCATGCGTTTGGCATCGGCTTCGTACAAACGCGCGGCGGGATTGGAAACCACATTGGGGTGCAGCGGGTTGGTGCCCAGTGGCGTTTCAAACGGCTCGTAGTGCTCAGGGAACGGGCCTTCTGCCATTTTGTCGATGGCAAACAGGCGACCTAAACCTTCTGGTTGCATGATAAATGGCCCTACATCGCTACCTGGAGGTGAGGTGTTGTAGTCGGGAATATCATTGCCAACCCACTTCGACCCGTTCCATTTGATTAACATGCGTTTCGGGTCCCACGGTTTACCCTGTGGGTCGGCTGAAGCGCGGTTGTAAATGATGCGACGGTTAAGCGGCCACGCCCAGGCCCAACCCAGCGTGTTGCCAAGACCTGACGGATCGGCGTTATCGCGGTTTGCCATCTGGTTGCCTTTCGCCGTCCAGCTTCCGGCGTAAATCCAGCAGGCGGACGCTGTCGTTCCATCGTCACGAAGCCACGCGAACGAATCCAGTAATTGGCCCTTTTTCGCCAACAAGTTGCCACTTGGGTCGTAAAGATCCTCCAGCGCATAGCCGTTGTTCTCTTTAGCGACTTCTTCAGATTCTGGACGGTCGGGTTGGTCGTAGTGCCAGCTCATTTTCAACAGCGGTTCCACGCCTTTGCCGCCTTCGGTGCGATACAACTCACGCATACGATGGTAAACCCCGGCCAGGATCTCGCCATCAGTCAGTGCTTCACCGGGGGCGTCCGCGCCTTTCCAGTGCCACTGCAACCAGCGCCCGGAGTTGGCAATCGAACCGTCTTCTTCGGCAAAACAGGTCGACGGCAAACGGAACACTTCGGTCTGAATATCCGCCGGGTTCACGTCGTTCATCTCGCCGTGGTTCTGCCAAAAATTGGATGTTTCGGTGACTAATGGATCGATAGTCACCAGGAATTTCAGCTTGCTGAGACTGGCAACGACTTTGTTTTTGTCCGGGAATGAGGCGACCGGATTAAAGCCCTGGCAGATGTAACCGCTGACTTTGTTGCGGTCCATCATGTCGAAGTACTTCAGCACGTCGTAGGACTGATCCCACTTCGGCAACCAGTCAAAGCCCCAGTTATTCTCACGAGTGGCATCGTCACCGTAGTAGGCTTTCATGAGGCTGACGAAGAACTTCGGATAGTTGCTCCAGTAGTTGACCTGGCCCGGGAGTGTGGCTTTTGGCGTGTTGGCGGCCAGATAAGTTTCGAGGTCCGTGTGCTTTTCAGACGGAAGAGTCAAATAACCTGGCAGGCTGGTGGACAGCAGACCGAGATCGGTCAACCCCTGGATGTTTGAGTGCCCACGCAGTGCGTTCACGCCCCCGCCCGCCATCCCCATATTGCCGAGCAGCAACTGGATCATCGCCATGGTACGGATGTTCTGTGCGCCGACGGTGTGTTGCGTCCAGCCCAGTGCATACAGGAAGGTGGTAGTGCGATCGACAGCACTGGTGGAGGCCAGCACTTCACACACTTTCAGGAAGTCAGACTTAGGCGTGCCACAGATATGCTCGACAACTTCCGGCGTATAGCGGGAAACGTGCTCTTTGAGCAGGTTCCACACGCAGCGCGGGTCGGTGAGTGTCTCATCGCGTCTCGCATAACCGTTTTCGTCGAACTGGTAGTTCCACGTGGTTTTGTCGTACTGGCGTTTTTGTTCGTTGTAGCCGCTGAACAACCCATCTTCAAAGCTAAAATCATCGCGCACCAGCAAGTTGGCGTTGGTGTAGTGCTTAACGTATTCGGCGTTGATTTTGTTATTGGAAATCAGGTACAGCAGCACGCCCGACAGGAACGTAATGTCGGTGCCGGAGCGGATAGGCGCATAAATATCCGCAACCGAAGCGGTACGGGTAAAGCGCGGATCGACCACAATCAGCGTGGCGTCGTTATTGTTTTTGGCTTCCATCGCCCAGCGGAACCCCACCGGATGCGCTTCAGCGGCGTTACCGCCCATCACCATCACAACGTTGGCGTTTTTGATATCAACCCAGTGGTTGGTCATCGCACCGCGACCCAATGTTGGAGCAAGACTTGCTACCGTTGGTCCGTGTCAGACGCGCGCCTGGTTATCTACCGCTAACATGCCGAGCGAGCGCACAAATTTTTGCGTCAGCATGCCTGTTTCGTTGCTGGCCGCCGACGCGCATAACATGCCGGTGGAGAGCCAACGGTTGACGGTTACGTTTTGTTCATTCTTCTCAACGAAGTGGGCATCGCGGTCGTCCTTCATCAGGCGGGCGATACGCGTGAATGCGTCATCCCAACTGATGCGCTGCCATTTATCAGAACCTGGTGCACGATATTGCGGATAACGCAGGCGGGTTTCGCTGTGGATGTAATCCAGCAGGCCTGCACCTTTCGGGCAAAGCGCACCACGGTTGACGGGATGGTCCGGGTCACCTTCGATATGAAAAATGCTGGATTTGGCGTTTTTCGCGCCATCGCCCAGGCTGTACATCAGCAAACCACAGCCTACGGAGCAGTACGTGCAGGTGTTGCGGGTCTCTTTCGCGCGGATGAGTTTGTAATCGCGCACCTCCGCAAGTGCCGCTTTGGGTGCAAACCCCAACACTGCGGCCGTTGTCCCTGCCATACCGCCGGCACAGATTTTGAAGAATTTTCTGCGACTGACGTCCATCGTAACCTCATTGTTATGACGTATGAATGGCGGTGAAAGTAGCAACCGTGTGCGGTGGTATATTGAGCAAAATCAATTCGATAAGGATTGAGTAGCGAACCGCTACTTAATGAGTAGACAAAGTGAATACTTAATAACCCTATTGGATGAATAGTTTTATTCAGTGAGATAGAAAATATTTTTTATGTCAGAAAGATGATTTTTAGCATGAACATGGATATGAGACATACCGTTAGTGAATTAAGAAATAACTCATCTAAGAATGAATCTCTTGATTTGACTC
>NZ_DATERI010000043.1:0-50947 GCF_035271705.1 Buttiauxella sp. | reverse complement strand
ATGAAGATGCGCTGTTATTTCTTAATGAAGGGATGATCGTTGCGCTCGTGCCTTGGGAAGAAGGGCGTACGCATTTGCGTAGCGAAAGCGATTATGTCGATTATCGTGGCAAATTAATTATTCCAGGTTTCGTCGATACCCATCTGCATTATCCGCAAACAGAAATGATTGGCGCGTATGGCGAGCAACTCCTCGAATGGCTACAGACTTATACATTCCCTGTTGAGAGCCAGTTTCAGGATAGTTCACACGCGGCGAAAATGTCGGCGTTCTTCCTCAGCCAGTTATTAAGCAACGGTACAACCACGGCACTGGTGTTTGGCACTGTGCATCCGCAGTCGGTTGAAGCACTTTTCAGCGCGGCAGAACATCTCGCCATGCGGATAATCGCCGGAAAAGTGATGATGGACCGTAATGCGCCGGACTACTTAACAGAAACGCCAGAGCAAAGTTACCTGCAAACCCGTGAACTGATTCAACGCTGGCATAAAAAAGGGCGTCTTAACTATGCGCTGACGCCGCGATTTGCCCCAACGTCTTCGCCTGAATTGCTCAAAGTGGTACAGACCCTGCACGAGGAGTTTCCGGATACCTGGCTGCATACCCATTTAAGTGAAAACAGTGCGGAAGTGGAATGGGTGAAAGACCTGTGGCCGGAATCAGAAAGCTATCTTTCTGTCTACCACCAGTACCAGCTAACCGGTAAACGCAGCGTATTTGCCCACGCCATTCATTTACAGGAATGCGAGTGGGATTGCCTGCACCGTACTGAATCGGCCATCGCTTTTTGCCCGACCTCCAACCTGTTTCTGGGAAGCGGCCTGTTTAACCTCAAACAGTGCCATGACCGGGGGATCCGCATGGGAATAGGCACTGACGTTGGCGCAGGCACCACCTTTAACATGCTACAAACCCTGGCCGAAGCTTACAAAGTCGGCCAGTTGCAAGGCTACCGACTGTCGGCCTGCGAAGCGTTTTATCACGCCACGCTGGGTGGGGCACATGCGCTGGATTTAGATGACAAAATCGGCAACTTCTTGCCAGGTAAAGAGGCGGATTTTGTGGTTCTGGACTTAGCCGTCACACCATTGCAGAAACTGCGGTACGCCAACAGTCGGGGTATTTATGAAAAATTGTTCGTGCTGATGACGCTCGGCGATGATCGCAACATCTGGCACACCTGGGTTAACGGCAAATGCGTGTGGGCTCGCGGCACGCTGGAGGCTGCGGCATGATTCAATTTTTGCTCAATCAAACATTAAAGACCCTGGATGATGTTGACCCAAATACTACCGTGTTGAACTGGTTGCGCGGCAGCGAACAGCGTAGCGGCAGCAAAGAAGGGTGCGCATCGGGTGATTGCGGTGCATGCACGGTGGTGCTCGGGCAAGTTGATGGCGAGAAAATGCGATATGACACCGCCAATAGCTGCATCACGCTTATCAGCCAGTTGGATGGCAAACAATTGCTGACAGTTGAAGACTTATCAGAAGGCGGCAAATTGCACCCGGTTCAGCAGGCGATGGCCGATTGCCATGCCTCACAATGTGGTTTCTGTACCCCAGGTTTTGTGATGTCAGGTTTTGCATTGCAAAAAAATAACGGCGACCCACAGCATCCAGATATCGAAAAGCATCTTGCAGGAAACCTTTGCCGTTGTACCGGCTATCGCCCGATTATTCAGGCGATGCAGCAAAGTTGCGGCGCGTATACCGATCAGTTTACACGAGCAGAGCCGCAAACCGTTGCACGCTTAAAGTCGCTGCAACACGCGCAGACCGCCGAGTTGAGTCAAGCTAACCGCTGCTTGTTACCCAAAACCGTTCAGCAACTGGCGTTGCTTTATCAGCAAAATCCGCAGGCTCGTTTGCTGGCGGGTGGCACCGATTTGGCGCTGACCATTACGCAGCAATTCCAGACGCTACCGCTGATTATCTCGCTTAATCAGGTGGATGAACTCAAAACGATTTCCGTCACCGATAACCTCATCCGCATTGGCGCGATGGCAACATTACAGGCGTGTCAGGACGTATTGCAGTCATTGATCCCTGCATTTGCGCAGGTGCTGGACCGTTTTGCATCAACACAAATTCGCAATCACGCCACACTGGCGGGTAACCTGGCGAATGCTTCGCCCATTGGTGATGGTGCGCCGATGCTACTAGCACTCGGAGCCAGTCTTGAACTGCGTAGCACGGACACCGTCCGCATTCTGCCACTTGATGAATTCTTCCTTAGTTATCGCAAAACCGCTTTGCAGGCGGGGGAGTTTATCAGTGCGGTTCTCATTGAACGGGAAGCGGTTTCCCCGACATTCAGCGCATGGAAAGTCTCCAAACGGTTAGATGATGATATTTCTACGGTGTTTGGTGCGTTTAATCTCCACGTTGATGAGGGGGTTGTGACGCGAGCTCGGCTGGCATTTGGTGGCATGGCGGCGGTTCCGGCGCGAGCGAAAGGCGCTGAAAATGCCCTGATCGGTTTGCCGCTCAACCCGCAAACGCTGGCTCAGGCATGCACGGCATTGGCCGATGATTTTCAACCGCTCAGCGATTTCCGGGGTACGGGAGCCTATCGACTGAAACTCGCACAAAACCTGCTGCGACGCCTGGTGCTACAACACACTGAGCCGACTCATGCGCTGGAGGTACAACACTATGTCAACTAATCCAGTGCGCCTGCAAGAACAGGCATTAATCGAGCAGTTTTCTCGCAAAATGCGCGGTGGCGCAGGCGAAAGTCGCAAGCATGAAAGTGCGGATAAACATGTCAGCGGCAAAGCGGAATATATCGACGACAAACTGACACTACCAGGAATGCTGTACTTGTGCCCGGTTCTCAGCCAGTACGCGCATGCACGGATCCTCAATATCGACATTTCTGCGTGTTACACCGTTGCTGGTGTGGTGCGTATTTTTGGCTGGCAGGATGTGCCGGGGGAGCTGGATATTGGCCCGTTAGAACCAGGCGACCCACTGTTTGCCCGCGACAAAGTTGAATATCACGGCCAGGTGGTCCTGACGGTGGCGGCCGACTCCCCAGAAGCGGCACGCGCTGGCGCGCAAAAGGCCATTATCGAATATGAAGTCCTCGAACCGGTGCTGGATGTAGAAGAGGCTTTACGGCGTGAACTCTATGTCCAGGAACCGCATGTTCATCAACGCGGCGATGCCGATGCTTCGCTTGCCACCGCACCGCACCGTATCCAGGGGCAATTTCATATTGGCGGCCAGGAACACTTTTATCTTGAAGGGCAGATTGCAGTCGTACAGCCTGGTGAAGATGGTTGTGTCACGGTCTGGTCGTCTACTCAACATCCGACTGAAGTGCAGAAGCTAGTGGCCTCGGTACTTGGCATCACGATGAACAAAGTGACGGTGGATATGCGCCGTATGGGGGGCGGGTTTGGTGGCAAAGAAACCCAGGCGGCGGGGATTGCCTGCCACGCAGCCTTGGTGGCGGCATTAACCGGGCGCCCAGCCAAAATGCGTCTATCACGGCGCGACGACATGCGTATTACCGGTAAGCGGCATCCATTTTTTGTGCGTTATGAGGTGGGGTTCACCGATGAAGGCATGCTAAATGGGGTGAAAATCGATCTGGCAGCAAACTGCGGGTATTCGCTGGATCTCTCCGGATCTATCTGCGATCGCGCGATGTTTCACGCTGATAATGCTTATTACCTCGGTGATGCGCGAATTACTGGCTATCGCTGCCGCACCAATCTGGCGTCCAATACTGCCTACCGCGGATTTGGCGGGCCGCAGGGCATGGTCGCCATTGAACAGATTATGGACCACATTGCCCGCGAGTTGAGCCTTGACCCGTTGGATGTTCGCAAGCGCAACTACTATGGCGACACCGAGCGCAATGTCACGCACTACCATCAAACCGTTGAACACAACATCATGCCGGAAATCACCCGCCAGCTTGAGACGAGTGCCGATTACCCTCAGCGCCGCGCGCAGATCAGAGCGTTTAACCGCACAAGCCCGGTGCTAAAACGTGGCCTGGCGCTCACGCCGGTAAAATTTGGCATCTCCTTTACCTCCAGTTTCCTCAACCAGGCTGGGGCGTTAATACTGATTTACACTGATGGCACTGTGCAGCTAAATCATGGCGGCACAGAAATGGGCCAGGGATTAAATACTAAAGTGGCACAGGTGGTCGCTGAGGTGTTGCAAATACCCGTTGAGCAGATTCAGGTCACGGCAACGAATACCGGCAAAGTGCCGAATACATCGCCGACGGCGGCTTCATCGGGTGCGGATCTTAACGGTAAAGCGGCGGAAATCGCTGCACTCACTATTAAAGAACGGCTGGTAGAAATGCTCTGCCGTTTGCACAGTTGCGAAGCGGAACAAGTGGTGTTTCGTAACGGCGTGGTGAAAGTCCCAGGGCGGCATTTTACTTTTAATGAGATAGCAAACCTCGCCTGGCTAAACCAGGTGCCGCTGTCTGCCACCGGGTTCTACAAAGTGCCGGGCATTCATTACGATCGCGCTGCCGGACGCGGGCAGCCGTTCTATTACTTCTCATACGGCGCGGCTTGTTCGGAAGTCATCATTGACACGCTGACCGGAGAGTATCGCCTGTTGCGTACGGATATTCTGCATGACGTTGGCAATTCGCTGAACCCTGCACTCGACATTGGGCAAATTGAAGGTGGATTTGTGCAAGGCGCAGGTTGGTTAACCTGTGAAGAGTTGGTTTGGGATGACAAAGGACGGTTGTTGACTGACAGTCCCATGAGTTACAAAATCCCGGCAATCAGCGATGTGCCAGCCGACCTGCGGGTGAGCCTGCTCGAAAATCATGCCAATCCTCAGCACACGGTTTACCGTTCCAAAGCTGTTGGTGAACCGCCATTTATGCTGGGAATTTCCGTGTGGTGCGCCTTACAAGACGCCGTAGCAAGCGTAAATGAATACCGTAAACACCCGATGCTGGATGCCCCCGCCACCCCGGAACGCGTATTCTGGGGTTGTCAGGAGGTGCTATGAACGACGATGAGTGGATAAGTATTCTGATGCAGTTGCGCGAGCGTCGCGAACCTTGTGTGTTGCTGACTCTGCTGGCGGATAAAGGCTCGGTGCCGAGAAACTGTGGCACTAAAATGATTGTTGGGCGCGAGCATACTTATCTGACTATTGGCGGTGGGCACCTGGAATATCAATCTGTCGCCATGGCACGTGCAATGCTAGAAAACCAAAGCACGGTGCCGCATACCGAGCATTTTAATCTGGGCGCAAGGCTTGGGCAGTGTTGCGGTGGGATGACGACGGTGTTATTTGAACCGCTGATTCAAGCACAACCTCAAATTATCGTTTTTGGCGCAGGCCACGTCGGGCAAGCGCTGGTGGCGCTGTTATCAACGTTACCCTGTCACATTACCTGGGTTGATGAACGCCCAGATTCGTTTGCCTGCGTACCCCAAGGGGTGCATATCGTGCAGACTGATGATCCACTGGATGCCGTACACGCAGCACCTGCGAACAGCTATTTTATTGTGATGACCCACAGCCATCCTCGGGATCTGGAATTGACCGAAGCGATACTTAAACGTGGCGACTACCGCTATCTTGGCCTGATTGGATCGCACACCAAGCGCCAGCGCTTCGAGTATCGGCTGGCGGGAAAAGGGGTGACGGCTGACCAACTGAGTACCTTGCGCTGCCCGGTGGGGCTGGCGCAAGTCAAAGGTAAACTCCCTACAGAAATTGCTGTGGCCATTGCCGCAGAGTTAATTGCTGTGTATCAGGCGGCGAGTTGAGCTTGGCGGATGACGCTTACGCTTAACCGCCCTACAATCATTTAACTTTCCTCGTAGGGTGGAAATGCGTGAGCCTCTTCCATCTTACTGCTGGCCTTACTTCAGGAGTTCAGGATGCTGTCAGTTAATCCGTTTTTTTCCCTCAGTTTATTGCCTTATCAAGCCCCTCATTTTGATGACATCAAAGACAGCCATTATCGTCCGGCTTTTGACGAGGCCAAACGCATTAAGCGTGAAGAGGTAGCGGCGATTGCTCATGACCCCGCTGAACCCAACTTTGAGAATACTTACCTGGCGCTGGAAAAAACCGGACAAATGTTGGGGCGCGTAACCCAAGTTTTCTTCGCCATGACCGCGGCAAATACCAATGATTACCTGCAACAACTGGATGAAGAGTTTGCCGCCGAATTAGCCGAACTCGCAGATGAAATGCGCCTGAACAGCGTGTTGTTTTCACGTTTAAATAGCGTGTACCAGCGTCGCCTTTCCCTCGGTCTTGATGACGAATCCCTGCGTTTGATTGAGGTCGTCTGGCAGAGTTTTACCCTT
Source organism: Buttiauxella sp. (assembly GCF_035271705.1). GTDB lineage: Bacteria > Pseudomonadota > Gammaproteobacteria > Enterobacterales > Enterobacteriaceae > Buttiauxella. The sequence goes on along the minus strand of NZ_DATERI010000043.1, from coordinate 44,625 downwards.
GCGGGTGCCACTCTTAGTGACGATAAAAAAGCGCGCCTGAAAGTGCTGAATAAAGAAGCCGCGCAGTTGAACAGCCAGTTCAATAACCACCTGCACGCAGCCAATAAAGCCGCGGGGCTGGTGGTTGACAACGTGGAGCAACTTGACGGGTTAACCCCTGCGGAAATTGCCGCTGCGGCGCAACATGCCACTTCAAAAGGTCTGGATGGGAAATACGTCATTCCGCTGCTGAATTTTACCCAACAACCGGCGCTGCAATCGTTACGTAACCGCCAAACGCGTGAACGGTTGTTTAAAGCAGGTTGGGAGCGGACTCAACACAACGACAGCCACGATACGCGCGCCATTGTGGCTCGCCTCGCGACGTTGCGTGCGGAACAAGCGCAACTGCTGGGGTTTGAGAACTACGCCGCCTGGAAAATTGCCGACCAAATGGCCCAAACCCCACAGGCTGCATTGCAGTTTATGCGTGATATCGTGCCCGCGGCGACCGCACGTGCACAGCGTGAATTAACCGATATTCAACAGGTTATTGACCAGCAGCAGGGCGATTTCAAAGCACAGGCCTGGGACTGGGCATTCTATGCCGAACAAGTCAGGCACGCGCAATACGACCTCGATGAGGCGCAAATTAAACCCTATTTTGAACTCAATAACGTGTTAACCAATGGCGTCTTTTGGGCGGCGAGTCAGCTTTTCGGCCTGAGCTTTGTTGAACGTTTTGATATTCCCGTTTATCACGACGATGTGCGGGTGTGGGAAATTTTCGATAAAGACGGGCGCGGTATGGCGCTGTTCTATGGCGATTTTTTTGCCCGCGACAGCAAAGGTGGCGGCGCATGGATGGGCAACTTTGTGGATCAATCCACGTTGCTTGAAACCGCACCGGTGATTTACAACGTCTGCAACTACAGCAAACCGGCAAACGGTGAAGCAGCACTGATCTCCTGGGATGACGTCGTAACGCTGTTCCATGAGTTTGGCCATACGCTACACGGGCTGTTTGCGACCCAACGTTATGCGATGCTTTCCGGCACCAACACGCCACGCGATTTTGTCGAATTCCCTTCGCAAATCAACGAGCATTGGGCGCGTGAACCGCAAGTATTTGCTCATTATGCGCGCCATTATCAAACCGGCGAACCCATGCCAGAGGCGCTAAAAGAGAAGTTATTCCGCGCCGCGCAATTCAATAAAGGCTACGACATGACGGAGTTGCTTTCAGCCGCATTGTTGGATATGACCTGGCACAGTCTGCCAGCTGAAAGCGTGGTGGATGATGTGGAACAGTTTGAAGCCGATGCGCTCGAGCGTGAGCAGATTAACCTGGCAGCCGTGCCGCCTCGTTACCGCAGCAGCTACTTCGCCCATATTTTTGGCGGCGGTTATGCCGCGGGGTATTACGCCTATATCTGGACGCAAATGCTGGCGGATGATGGCTACCAATGGTTTGTGGAGCAGGGCGGGTTAACCGCTAAAAACGGCCAGCGTTTCCGCGAGGCAATATTGTCGCGTGGGAATAGCCAGGATCTCAAAGCGTTATATGACGAGTGGCGCGGACATGCACCGTATAGCGAGCCGATGCTGGTGAACCGGGGATTAGCAGACTAAACAGAGACTAATATTTGGCGGGTAAATGATGCAATGCGATGAGAATGCCATCGTCGAGTTGGATATACCCGCCTTGTTTTAACTGTGCGAGCATTTTCATTATGGTGCTACGTGAGAGTCGTGTTCTTTCAAGCACGTATTTTGCAGCCGAAGTCGATTCCCGCACGCTGGCAGGTTCATTCATCAACGCCATCAACTGAAAACGCAGCACTTCATAGGTTGAAGGGGCAGTCATAATGATATTGGTGAGTAACAGGTTGGCCGTCACTTTAGCAATGTGGTTCACCAGTAATTGCCAGGAATTCGTCTCACCAATCAATTGTTGTGCATAGGTTGTAGTGAGGATGGCAATTTCAGATTCTTTCAGGGTTTCTAGATACAGCCCGGTGGTTTCAGGTAACAAATTGGTTATGCCTGCGATATTGGGCACTGGCATTGAAGACACGACAAAACCATCGATATCTCGACCCACTTTGATTGAGCCAGACAGAATGATGTAGCACATGTTCTCCCCGCCAACGGAATAGTAAAGCCGACGATGTGCTGGGATTTTTTCAAAACTGACATGCGGGCTCAGCAAATCGATAAGATCAAACGTCGCCTGGGACTGGATAAGGGTTGGCAAACCTTGCGCTGATGAATCTTTCATATCGACACTATTCACAATGAAAATAATTAATTTAAATCTAGCATAGAAATTCATGCAAGAAACATCATCTTTGTAACAATTACTTGTTAATTAACAATCGTCTATGCGAAGCGCATTCTTTCGTTCAGGTTTTCAATATTTCAAAGGAATGTTATTGATGCCGATCAGACATCCTCGTTCCGTCGTGATATAGCCACCTGTTTTCAACTGAGCAAGTATTTTCATAATGCTGCTGCGTGATAAGAACGTCCGGCTTTGTATGTAGTTTGCAATGCTGACGCTGCTTCTAATTTCTTGTGTCTCGCTCATTAATTCGTAGAGCTGATAACGAATAAGATCATATGAAGATAATGATGAGATCTTAGTACAGTGGTCGTAAACACGGGTGACAGTGTATATCAATAATGCGGACAAACTTTGCCAAAGATTCTCTTGTGCAATAATCTCATTTGCCACTTGCAAAGGCATCCAGCTTACTTCGGATTCATCATGAGTCTTGATGTAAATATAGTCAGGATCAGTGAGTTGAGTGCTCATACCAAACACATAAGGCGCGGATTCCGTATTTAAAACCATTCCATCAATACTACGATAAAGCGATACGCTACCTTTATGTAATAGATAACACTTCCTTTCATTACTATCCATGTAGTTAATAATTTGGCGTGGTTTTGTTTCAAATTTGTTAGATTCGATATTTAGGCTTGTGATTAACTGCTCAATTTCCGCAATAGGTTTTTTATTTAAGATGGTTAAATCATCTGTAAAAAATGGATTTTGTTGTTCAAATACAGACATTTATATTCTCTTGATAAAGACCAGGAACATTCCTGTGTGGGGCTATATACGGCTGCATTATGGTTAAGAAGATTTATTAAGTGAATAAATGTTACGGTGTAAAATTACACCGAAAAATGCCTTGAGTTTAATGCGGGGTTTGTTGAAAATTGATTCAAGCAGTGAATTGGTATGAAGTTCAAAAATCCATTTATTAATATAGATTCAGTTTGAGTGACTTATCACAATAAACGGATTGGTAGTTAATAAGGTAAATCAGTTTTGTACTCCATATCACCGTTCGCTGTACATACAACATGATGATGCATGGAAAACCTGACGATATATTTTCGTTATTTCTCAATAATGAATAGGGCTTGTTTTGCCTGAATATAAAGTCATATAAATATATAAAGGAAAATGTGATGAAAAAGAATTTACTCGCTGTTGTTATTGCTGCTATCTCCGCTGTATCTGCTTCTAATGCTATGGCAACTGCAGGCACCGTGAATTTCACAGGTGTCATTCTGGATACAGCTTGTACTGTTGATGTGGCTTCTCAGAACCAGACTGTTCCATTGGGCGAATACAATAAGTCTGAATTCACCGCAATGGGTGTTGTGACAGCGGCTAAGAAATTCTCTATCGTGCTGAAAGACTGCCCTGAAGCAATCAAAATTGCTCACGTGCGTTTTGACGGTGCACCAGTCATTGCTGATTCTACTCTGTTGGCTATCGACAGCACTGTTCCGGGTGCCGCAACGGGTGTTGCAATCAATCTGATGACTGCAGACAAAGTTCAACTGCCACTGCATGGCGAAAACAGCTATCGCTACTCCCTGACTGACACTGCTGACAACGTTCTGGATTTCTACGCTCAGTATAAATCAACAGCTGCAACAGTGACTGCTGGCCCGGCAAACTCTGTAGCCAGCTTCTCTGTTATTTATAACTAATATCCAGACAGACATGACAAGGGGGCCGGATTTCCCGGCCCTTTTTTACAGAGGTATCAAATGAATTTTGTAAGTAAAACTTTAATTGCCCTGGTTATAGCCGGTACGGCTATTTCTGCTGCCAATGCAGGAGTTGTAATTGGAGGAACCCGGGTGATTTATGACGGCGGAAAAAAGGAAGCTTCACTGAGCGTCAATAACCCGGATTCCGTGCCATATCTGATTCAGTCATGGATTGACACCCAATCAGGTGGCGCTGAGAAAGCTCCCTTTATTATCACGCCGCCTCTGTTTCGTTTAGACAATGGGCAACAAAATATATTGCGTATCGTGCGAGCCGGGAATTTGCCCGATGATAAAGAATCAATGTACTGGTTAAATATTAAATCTATTCCTTCTGCTCCTAAAAAGGAAAATACGCTCCAGGTGGCGGTAAAAACCCGCATTAAGTTAATTTATCGCCCGGAAGCATTAAAGAAAAATATACCGGAAAAAGTTGCGGGTCAACTGACCTGGCAGAAAGTTGGAAACCAGCTGCAGGTAACTAATCCAACCAGTTACTATATGAATTTCAACCAGATTACGGTTAGTGGTAAAACAGTCCCGGACGTGAGTTTTGTGGCGCCGGGCGGTACTGCACGCTTTAATTTACCTGCGGGTGTTTCATCTGGCCCACTGAGTTTTAAATTAATCAGTGATTATGGCAGCACCGGTGAAGCTCATAATGCGTCAATTTAATAAACCGAATTAATGCTTCCCGGGCGTACAGGGTAGTACGGGCCAGAATGATATAGCCTGATATATACAGGCAGGAAGTTAATGATGAAAGCAAACAATCGTCTTCAATTACGATCGACCCATCTTGCCTGGTGTGTCGCACTGGCGTGTTCAGGTATGAGTGAAACCGCACAGTCGCGTGATTATTTTAACCCGGCATTACTCGAGGTTAATAACCCCTCTTCACAAGGAGCCGATCTTGCGGCCTTTGAAGATGGCGAACAGGCTGCCGGTATTTATCGTGTGGATATTGTTATTAACAACCAACTGGTCGATACCCGGGATATTACTTTCAGGATGGTTAAAGAAGGTAACGGAGAGGCAAAACTTCAGCCTTGTTTGTCTGCCGGTGTTTTACAAAGCTACGGCGTAAAAACAGCACTGTTCCCGCAGCTTAATGCTGACGCAGAATGCGCCAATCTTGCGGCTATTCCGCAGGCGCTAGCTGAGTTTTTATTTTCATCTCAGAAGTTGTTGCTGAGTATTCCTCAGGCGGCACTTTCCGCGCAGGCGCGCGGCTATGTGGCGCCAGAACTGTGGGATGAAGGTATTAACGCGCTGTTACTGAACTATAGCGTAAGCGGTAATAACACTTTTGTGCGTAATGGCCAGAATACGAATAGCCAGTATGCCAACCTGCGCCCGGGCATCAACTACGGCGCATGGCGCTTGCGTAACTACACCACATGGAATCGTGATAGCGACGGCAAAGACAGATGGGATACGGTTTACACCTACGCCCAGCGTGATGTCGTTGCCCTGAAAAGCCAGATGACGCTCGGCGATAGCTCCACACCTGCTGATGTGTTCGACAGTATTCCGTTCCGCGGCGGTCAGCTTGCCTCTGATGACGATATGTTACCCGACAGCCTGAAAGGCTACGCACCTGTGGTACGCGGAATTGCGCGTACTAATGCGCAGGTGATTATTCGCCAGGGCGGTTATGTCATTTATCAAAGCTACGTCGCACCAGGCGCCTTTGAAATTACCGACATGTACCCGACTGGTGGCTCCGGTGATCTATTTGTCACCATAAAAGAAGCCGACGGCAGCGAACAATACCTGGTTGTGCCTTTCGCATCCGTGCCTGTACTGCAGCGTGAAGGGCGACTGAAATACAGCCTGACCGGCGGTGAATATCGCTCATACAGCAGCAGCGTTGAAAAGACACCGCTGGCGCAGGGCACGGCAATTTATGGTCTGCCACACGGCTTTACTATTTATGGTGGTTTGCAGGAATCGAGTAAATACCAGTCATTAGCTCTGGGTATGGGTAAAAACCTCGGCGATATTGGTGCGATTTCTACGGATGTGACACAAGGGTGGTCAACGCCCAAAGGCGGCTTAAAAACTGACGGGCAGTCATGGCGCGTTCGTTACAGCAAGAACTTTACTGACAGCGGCACCAACTTTGCCATTGCGGGTTATCGTTATTCCACCTCCGGCTTCTACAGCATGCAGGAAATACTCGATACCTACAGCGATTCAAGCTTTAGAGACGATCGCCGTCGCAATCGTGCGGAAATGACCCTGAGTCAGGCGCTGGGTAAATCCATGGGGGCTGTGTCGCTGTCGGCTATCCGTGAGGATTACTGGAATATTAACAAGACCATGGAGTCGTATGGCGCGAGCTATAACAATGCCTGGAATAGCGTCAGTTACAGCCTGAATTACACATGGAGTAAAAACTCGACGGCAAATGGCAGCAATAGCGGGAAAACTTACACCAACGATCAACTGGTCTCCCTGAATATCAGCGTGCCGTTGTCAAACTTCCTGCCAAACAGCTGGGCGAACTACAACATGAACACCAGCAAGCAGGGCAATACCACCCATAATATCGGTGTCAGTGGTATCGCGTTACCAGGCAACGCTCTGAGCTGGAACGTGCAGCAGGGCTACGGAACGAACGGTGTCGGTTATACCGGAAATATGAATGCTGATTACCGGGGAACTTACGGCGAAGCGCTGGCAGGGTATAGCTATGATCAGCATTCGCAGCGTTTGAACTATGGCCTGTCCGGTGGAGTACTTGCTCACAGTGACGGCGTTACGCTGGCGCAGCCTTTTGGCGAAACCATTGCGTTGGTGAAAGCACCGGGTGCTGCCAGTGTTGGGGTGTTGAACCAGAATGGGGTGAAAACGGATTATCGCGGCTACACCGTGGTGAGCAATATGACGCCATTCCGTAAAAATGACATCAGTTTCGATACTTCCAGTATGCCGGATAACGTTGAGCTGGAATTAACCACAAAAACCGTGGTACCGACGCGTGGTGCGGTGGTGCGTGCGGTTTATCAGGCGAACGTTGGGCAAAGAGCACTTATTAATCTGAGACGTAGCAATGGTGAACCTGTTCCATTCGGCGCCATTGTGTCGATGAATAATAAAGACACCGATAACCACGGCTTTATTGTGGGTGATGGCGGGCAGGTTTATTTAACCGGTCAGAGTAATAAACTCGATTTCACAGTGAAATGGGGTGAGGACGCAACACAAATTTGCCAGGTTAATACAACATTACCTGAAGCGAAAATGGATGCATCTGTTATGCAGCTTGATGCAGTGTGTCGTTGAGGATTTATAAATGAAATACTTATTTGTTTTTATCGCATTGCTAATTTCAGGCTATGTAAGTGCTGCTTGCGTAACGGCGACAAATGATATATCCACCATTTCTCCGGGCAATATGATTGTTCAGCGCGATGCACCCGTAGGAACCATTATAGGGTCATTCAGAACGGTACAAGTACAGGCGATAATAGCTCTTTGTTATCCATCTGGAACCCGGCATGCATATTTTGATTATATGGGGGCGGTGGCTATTTCTCCGGGCCTGTATCAAACAAATATCCCGGGAGTGGGTATTTACCAAGAGAATGCAGATACTCACGTGAGAACTTTCACAAGCACATCGACTACAATTACGATGGGAACCCCAGGCTTCAATGGTGTTATAAACATCTGGCCTGGAGCGGATAGTAATATAGTTTTTGTTAAAACAGGAAATATTACCTCGGGTTTTTTACAGCCAGGAATGATATCGCATCAAGTCGTTGCTGATGATGGTGGAACAATGCGGGAAATTGATTTGACTGGAGGAAGCGTGACGCAAGTGGCCTGCTCAATAAAAACGCCTAATTTAGTCTTCCCGTTGGGGGATGTACCGGTTTCAACTTTTGGAAATACCATCGGTTTTATACCTGACGTGAGTACCACCCAAAACCTGGGGTTAGACTGTGATGCGGGTGCGAATATTAATGTCTCGCTAAATGGGACACAAAATCCGGATAGTTCAGATGCCAGCGTATTAGCACTGAATAACCAGGGTGGGAGTGATGTCGCCAGTGGTGTTGGGATTCAGCTTCTGTATAACGATGCCCCTTTAGCGCTGAACAACACAATTGTGCTGAAAAACTCACCGGGTGGTGTCGAAACATTCCCTCTGAAGGCGCGTTTTATTCAGACTCAAACAACGGTCACGGCTGGCGATGCCAGTACTAATGCCACGCTACAATTAACCTATCAATAAGGGCGGTAATTATCATGAATAAGACCATTACTGCTTTGATACTCTCGGGAGCAGCACTGTGCTATGCCGGTATGGCCAGCGCTGCCGACATGGTTAATATCAGTGTGACCGGGCGTGTGGTGGCAACACCGTGTGTCGTCGATACCGATACTGTTTCGAAACAGGTTGATTTAGGGCAGGCGTTTGCAAATAACCTTAATCAGCCCGGCGGGAATCCAGTCTGGAAGGACTTCCAGCTTTTATTAACCCAATGCCCGGCTGCAACGCATTCCGCAACGGCAACGTTTAGCGGTGATGTTGACAGTACCGACCCGACAGCATTTAAGAATCTCGGCACGGGGGTTAATAGCGCCTTGCAGATGACAAATACTGACCATTCGGTTATTTACGGTAATGCCAGCCAAATGACAGTTAACGTTGATAATTCAACGCGCCAGGCAATATTCCCGCTTTCTGCGAGAATATTCAGTCCTGCTGAAAATGCGACAGGTGGAACGTTTAATGCTGCGGTAAGCGTTGTATTTACTTACCAGTAAGATCATATTTTAGGTTAAGTAGCATTCTGAGAAATGAAAAGATGTTAAATATTGCCATTGATGATTCTGATTCACTGTATCGTAACGGAATGGAAATCTTTCTTGAAGAATTATTTCTTGAAGAACAAAATGAACCTGTACAGTTTAACGCACTGACCAGGTCAAATGCGACCCAGGTTGATATCATTGTAAAAAGCTTTGTGGCAGGTGCTGAATATATCTGTCAACCCATGTTAAAATATCGCAATAAGCCTGGGGTTATTATCGGTATCTATGATGGGGACAAATCTCCCCATCATAATGAATTACCGCTGTGTATTAAAAATATCGTGTTTATCAACCGATCAGAGCCATTAAGCAAGGCGCGTGAACAGGTTGTTCAGGCGTGGGAAGATAGTGTTAAAAACGCCAAAACGTTAAATGGAAAGAAATGTTTGAAATGCAAATATCGCACGTTAACACCGCAGCAACTGACGATTGCTAAACATCTGCTACGGGGTCATGACCTTATAGGCATAGCAAAATTACTAGAAATCAATGTCAAAACTGTCAGCGCCCATAAACGGTTAATGATGAATAAATTTAACCTCACTTCTGATTGTGAGTTACTGCAGTTTCTTAATAATCTGAAAATGCATAATCCACCCATACATTTGTTTATGGATAAATATTTATAACAAAGAAATGTGCCATCAGGCGCATTTCTTTGTTACGGAGTGATTTAGTTCGGAATCGGGCGCGGTTTACCTGCGGTATCCACAGCCACATAAATGAAAATGGCCTCTGTCGCTTTGTAACGCTGCCCAATAGGCTCAGAAGAGACCTTTTTCACCCAAACTTCCACGTTAATCGTGATGGAACTGGTGCCTTGTTTTATGCATTTTGCATAGCAACACACCACATCCCCCACGGCGACTGGCTTAAGGAATGTCATCCCGTCGACACGCACAGTGACTACTCGTCCTTTTGCGATTTCTTTAGCCTGAATGGCGCCACCCATGTCCATTTGTGACATCAACCAGCCACCAAAAATATCACCGTTGGCGTTAGTATCAGCAGGCATTGCCATCGTGCGTAATACTAATTCCCCTGAAGGAGTGTCTTGCTGGATCATTTGTCTTCCTGAAAAGGTCAGTTTTGCGGTTTATAGCAATAGTTTAATAGCATCAGGCATTTCAGTCACGAAGTAGCATTATTCACTTAAAGGCTTTGATTTAAGAATGGCAAAATTGCACTTTAATCGATACTACACAGTGGACAACATGAAGAAATTTGCACTTATTGCCATCAGTCTTCTCACGCTATCCAGCCAGCCTAGTTTTGCGGGAAGTAAAACGTTGGTGGAGTACGGCGTTGTTCAAAATAGCCAAATTATCGCAACCCAGAATCATTCCCGACCGTTACGTACCATTGCAGCGGGTGCCGCAGGTGCAGCTATTGGCAACCAATTTGGCGGCGGTTCGGGGAAAACCATCATGACTGCCACGGGAGCGGTTGCTGGGGCAGAAGTATCACGCCGCCGTCAGAGCCAACAGCAGGGCGCTCAACAGGTGAATTTGCAGATCAAGACCAACGGTGGGCAACTCATCCAGGTGGTACAGGATTATAATGGCAGCATCACATTTAGACCTGGGGATAAGGTTCGCATACTGACGTCGGGTTCGAATACGACGGTGGATAAATCCGCTTAATTGTCATTGCTTGAAATAAAAAAGCACACATTTGATGTATCAATCAATGTGTGCTTTTTTTAACCGTGAAGCTTGAGAATTACTTCTCTTCTTGAGGCATATGCTTGTAGATGTACACACCGCTGAGCAGGGTAAACACCAGTGTGGCAGCCGTCAGGCCGAACACTTTAAAGTTGACCCAAACGCTTTGTGGCAGCCAAAACGCGACGTAAATATTCAGCGCACCGCAGGCAATAAAGAACAGCGCCCAGGCGATATTCAGACGAGACCACACGGTTTCAGGCAGAGAGATTTCCTTACCTAGCATCCGTTGAATCAATGGCTTGCCCATCACAAACTGGCTAATCAGCAACGCAACAGCAAACAGCCCGTAGATCACCGTCACTTTCCATTTAATAAATTCATCATTATGGAAGAACAACGTCAGGCCGCCGAATACAGCAACCATCAAGAAAGTAATCAACGCCATCTTTTCCAGCTTGCGGAATTTGTACCAGCTGTACACCAGTGCAAAACCGGTTGCGACGATCAATGCGCCGGAAGCCACGTAGATGTCGTACATCTTGTAGAATGCGAAGAAAACAATGAGGGGCAGGAAATCGAGAAACTGCTTCATAATCTGTTCCGTAAAAAATGACTCCTGAGCACTGGAAACCAGGCTCAGGACCAGGTGAAAGTTATTGGCGAACCAGCATATACAAACGGAATAAATAGATGAGCAATACGGCAGAAATAAGATTGCTTATCGTATTCGCTACCACCGCGCCAACAGAGGGGGATAGCGCTGCAAACGAAGATGCGAGCATCAGCAGTGCGGTCTTTGCCAGCAACCAGCTAATAACAGCGGGTGCCACAAGGCGCATATTTGACCAGGCAAGACGCATACTGCTGCGCAGTGACTGGAAGACTCCCGCTTTATCCTGAACAACCATGATCGGTGCGAATGACAGCAAAATTGCTAACAACACGCCCGGCACCACAATCAACATGATGCCAATCTGCACCAGGAAAGTCGTCAGGAACATCAGAATAAAGATTTTAGGCAACACGGGAGCCGACGTACCAATGGCACGAAGCGCACTCACACGTTGCCCGGCACTGACCATCTGAATAAGCACGAGCACGCTACCTGCAAGGATAGCATTGCCGATCAGACCAGCAAATGTCGAAGCCGCAGAGGCCTTGAGTAACATTTGCTGTTGCTCAGGAGTCATGTTCTGCACAAGGTCAAACAGCCCAACACTATTCGATAAATTGTCTCCTTCACTAAGGATAGACAATTGCTCGTCACTGGGTGAAAAAGCGTGCCCGATCACAACCGAAATAAAAGCACAAAGCAACGCGATCAGTAAAACAGTAACAAACTGATTGCGTAGAAAATTCCCCGTGTCACGGTACACAGAACCTGCCGTGATAGACATGCACTCTCCTTGATGTTGCGCGGTTAAAAATCAGCGGCCAATTGTACCCTGGATGAAGGACGGTGGCACCGACAAGATGTAAGCCTTGAGTAAGTTACTGTCAGCGAGAAAAATTGATCTGGAGTGGGGATGTCGTTTTACCCATAAGTTGACATAGTAGACCCATAGGCTGACATAAAATTGCAGCATAGGCCGCCACAACCTGAATGTGTACTAAAGCAACAACATGTTGGGGGTTTTATGTACCGTCGACATCTAAAACACTCCCGGGTTAAAAATCTCTTCAAATTTGCCAGCGCCAGATTTTCCCTGCGATTCACTGAGTTAATCATATTTCACCGCAAAAACTATAATTCCTCTGAATGCAGGCTCTATGCGAGGAGCTGCTTTCAACTATCTGATTTATTTAATTATATCCAACATATGTAATTCATTTTTTTAATATGGAAATTGTTGTAAACCTCACAGTATAAATAAAACTCATATCTCTAAAATTTTTTCAGCCCACGAGCCTGACGGTGTTGCTTTACCTTAAACAGACCCTACACGACAAACCGCTCAATTCATTCAAGTGGCGGTAATCGCAGCACTATCATAAAAAAGGCGAGCAACGTTATGAGTATTCCAAATAATGTAGACGTTAAAGCGTGGATAGATTCAAGACCCATTACCGGCTATCAATGGTTAGTGGTGGCAGCAGGGTTGCTGATCATTATGTTTGACGGCTATGACACGGCCATCATGGGTTTTATCGTGCCGGAATTACTGGCGAAGTGGGGACTGAGCCGTGCAGAGATAGGCCCTGTGCTCGGCTGCGCAATGTTTGGTGTGGCACTTGGGGCGCTCATCACCGGGCCTTTGGCTGACCGGTATGGACGTAAACGTCTTTTACTGCTTTCCGTTGCAGTTTTCGCGCTTTTTAGCCTGCTCTCGGCGTTTTCATCTTCTCCTGAAGAATTGGCGTTGATGCGCTTTATCACAGGACTGGGGCTTGGTGCGGCAATGCCTAACTGCGTGACGTTGATAGCTGAATATATTCCGTCACGTCGACAGGGGGTGATGATCACATTGATGTATAGCGGATTCAGTATCGGCTCAGGCATCGCAGGCTTCATCGCGGCGTGGATGATACCGGCGTGGGGCTGGAAATCAGTGCTGATTTTTGGTGGTATTGCCCCGTTAGTGCTGTTGCCATTACTGCTGTGGTTTTTACCCGAATCACCGATGTTTATGGTGGCTCGTCATTTCCCATCAGAAAAAATTGCCGCGACTTTGCAGCGTATGGGCGGAGTGTTCAGCTCAGGAACACAGTTTGTCCTGATGAACCCAGTCGCAGAAAAATCATCGCGAGTAAAACAACTGTTCACGCCGAGCTATGCGTGGGGCACGGTTGTGCTGTGGCTGACCTATTTCATGGGCCTGTTCGTGATTTACATGCTCAATGGTTGGTTACCTACGGTACTGCGTGATGGTGGAATTAACCTGCAACATGCCGCGATAATTACTGGCGTCTTCCAGCTTGGTGGCATTGGCGGCGGTATCATTGTGGGCTCGTTGATGGACCGTTTGTCACGTAAAAAAGTGATCGGCACATTTTATCTGCTCGGTAGCCTCAGTTTGTTAACGCTCGGTATGTTCAATTTCTCCCCGTTATTACTTGGCTTATTCGTCTTTATCAGTGGTGTCTGCATTAACGGTGCACAGACTGGCATGCAAGCTTTTGCGCCAGCGTTCTATCCAACGGGCATTCGTGCCACGGGCGTAAGCTGGATGCATGGCATGGGTCGTACTGGCGCGATTCTCAGCACCACAACGGGTGGCTTACTCATCGGTTTATTTTCCGGCCCAGGCGCAATCTTTTACATCCTTGCGCTACCGGCACTGTTGGCGATGTTGATAGTGATTAACCATCGTGATGGACGTGCGCAAACCGCGAGTGAAAGTCACTTCGTTGCCGTGAGTCGTGAAATGAAATAAGCGCAGAAGCGAGGAAATATTGACACAGATAGAAGGGGAGGTAGAAGCGGTACGTGAACTCACTCCCTTCATCTGCGAGTATCAACTGGCAATGCCAGAAAGAGCGCCGTTACCGGGGATATGCCGAAGTCAGCTCTGGCCTGCACACAGCAGTGCCAAAAATAATCTAATAAAAACAGCCTAATTTAACGATACGTGGAGAAGACAACATGGCAAAAATTATTGGCGGACTGGCCGTTTCACATACGCCAACCATCGGTTTTGCAGTCGACAACAACAAACAAAAAGAGCAGGCGTGGGAACCGATTTTTTCAAGTTTCGAGCCGATGCAACGCTGGCTTGCCGAGAAAAAACCGGATGTTCTGCTGTATGTGTTTAACGACCATGTGACTTCATTTTTCTTTGATCATTACTCAACCTTTGCATTGGGTATTGATGATGAATACCAGGTTGCTGATGAAGGTGGCGGCTCGCGTGACCTGCCACCGGTTAAAGGTCATGCAGCGTTGTCGAGGCACATCGGTACCAGTCTGATGAGCGATGAGTTTGATATGAGTTTCTTCATGGATAAGCCGCTCGACCACGGTCTTTTTTCACCGTTGTCTGCCTTGTTGCCGTCCCAGGGAGGCTGGCCTACACAAGTGGTGCCGCTGCAGATCGGCGTGTTGCAATTTCCTATCCCCAGCGCTCGTCGGTGTTACAAGCTGGGTCAAGCTTTGCGTCGGGCAATTGAAAGCTTCCCGGAAGATCTCTCTGTAGCGATCGTGGCGACAGGCGGGTTGTCGCACCAGGTTCATGGTGAACGTTGCGGATTTAATAATCCCGATTGGGATGCGCAGTTTGTTGATGCGCTGGCTAACGATCCCGAAAGCCTGGCGCAACTGACGGTGGCGGAATATGCCCAACTGGGTGGCATGGAAGGGGCGGAAGTGATTATGTGGCTGGTGATGCGTGGCGCGTTATCGGCAAACGTGACCATCACGCACCAGTCATATTATCTGCCTTCAATGACCGGGATCGCGACGCTGATTCTGGAGAACCATGCCCGCACTTTACCGGTCGATACTGCTGCCCGCCACCGTACTCATATCGCTCAGGAACTGGCGGGAGTCGAGCAACTGGAAGGGACTTATCCCTTTACACACGAACGCAGTCTTAACGCACTTCGCCTGAATCGCTTTTTACACAAACTGGTTCAGCCGGAATGGCGCGTCCGTTTTCGCCAGCAGCCGGAACAACTCTACCAGCAAGAAGGCCTTACGGACCAGGAACAGCAGATGTTGCGAGACCGCGACTGGCGTAAACTGATTCAGTACGGCGCGAGCTTCTTCCTGCTGGAAAAATTCGGTGCTGTAACGGGTGTTTCAAACCTGCATATTTATGCCGCGATGCGCGGCATGACACTGGATGAATTTCAGAAAACGCGTAATCAGCAGGTGCTCTACTCCGTTGCGGGCAAAGAATAATCTTCAATTTTCGGTGGCACAGGTTGGTAGTTGCCGACGACTTCGCGGATGGCCTGCAATAACGCCTGTGCTGCAGGAGAGTGTAAAGCACCCTGACGCCATGTCAGCCCAATGGCACGGTGAGTATTGGGTAACTCAACCGGCAACTTGACCAGCACCCCAGCCGCCAGCTCATATTCAAGCTGGTGGCTGGAGATTGCCGTTAACATATCCGAATTCAACAATAAGCTGCGCGTAATCGCCAGATCGCCGGTTTCCACCCGTGGCTGTGGTTCGGCAATCCCCAATTGACCAAAAGTGTGGCTTAACAATTTGCGGGCCGGCGTTGCCGCTCGAGGCAAAATCCATTGCGCGGCAGCAAGTTGCTCGACGCTAACCGCGCCTTGCGATAACGGATGGTTGCGGCGTGCAAGAATTACCATTTCTTCGGTAAACAGCGCTTCATTGGTGATATCTGCCGTACCGTCGCGTAGTGCGCCAAAAATGAAATCGACGTTACCCGCACGTAATTCCGAAATGAGTGAGGTAAATGCACTTTCATTGGTTATCACGTTCACACCCGGAAAACGTACCAGTAGGTTGAGAATGGCTTCGGGCAGCAACCGCGTGCGGCCTAATGGGAGTGCCCCAATATGTACACTGCCGCGTAAAATCCCCTGGTGGGCGGCAATATCCGCAGGGATATGGCGCAATTCATTCAGTGTGCGACTGATATTACTGGCAATTTCCTGACCTGCTCGGGTTGGCATCATCCCCTTTGGCGTACGCTGAAACAGCGCTAATCCTGCCCCTTTTTCCAGCATTTTCAATGCAGCACTGACGGCCGGCTGGCTGACCTGAAACATGTCCGCAACCGTCTGGGTGTGATGAACCTGAAATAGCGCCATAAAAACTTCCAGACGACGGGTGTTGTATAGCCAGATGGGTTCGGCAAGTTCTCGTCCGGCGATTTCTTTCCCCTTAACGCTGGCGATAATTTTAGGAATACTTTTCAGCTCATCAATAGCCTGTCGCGCGCGCGGAAAAATACATTTTCCAAATTCCGTTAATAACATTCCACTGGCATGCCGTTCGAAGAGCTTTATTGACAAACTGTGTTCTAAGTCACGAATTGAACGGGTGATGGCAGACTGGGTGCGAAATAAATTATCTGCCGCACGAGAAACCGTTCCGTGAGCCGCAACCTGACAGAAGGCCCTGATTTGCATGATATTAATCATTTCATATGAAGGTGTTTTTTTCATGCTTTCGCCATTAATCAAGATCTGATGAATAACCAACATAAATAAAAATCATATCTCAGGCAATTAAACTGATTACCCACCCTGAATACCGCGTGACAGTATTTATGCATACACACAACAAGGAGCCCAACATGACAAATAATACGGCAGCAAAAACGGGGTTAGTGGTCAGCGCACATTCAGCAGACTTTGTCTGGCGAGCAGGTGGTGCCATCGCATTACACACGTCGCGCGGTTACAACATGCATGTTGTGTGCCTCTCTTTTGGTGAGCGTGGTGAATCCGCAAAGCTGTGGCGTAAAGGCGAAATGACGGAAGAAAACGTCAAAGTTGTGCGCAAAGAGGAAGCCATGGCGGCAGCAGAAGTGTTGGGGGCCAGCATTGAATTTTTCGATATGGGCGATTACCCACTCCGCGCCGATAAGGAGTCTCTGTTCCGCCTGGCGGATGTCTACCGCCGCGTTCAGCCACACTTTGTCCTGAGCCATTCACTGCATGATCCTTATAACTACGACCATCCGCTGGCGACGCATTTGGCGCAGGAAGCACGCATCATTGCTCAGGCGGAAGGCTATCGTCCTGGTGAGCCGATTATCGGTGCTCCGCCAGTTTACTGCTTTGAACCTCACCAACCCGAGCAGTGCAACTGGAAGCCAGATGTCCTGCTGGACATCACCGCTGTGTGGGAGAAAAAGTATCAGGCCATTCAGTGCATGGCGGGGCAGGAGCATCTTTGGGAATACTACACCCGTGTTGCGTTACAACGCGGCGTTCAGGCAAAACGTAATATCGGCATTACTGCGGCTAAAACTCTCACTCATGCGGAAGGCTTCCAGAGCATATTCCCGCGCGTGACGGAGGATTTATCATGAGCCTGATGAATAAAAGTGGTCTTGTGGTGCGGAATATCCCTCGTAGTGATGTCGCTCAGTTTGAGCTATGGCGCCGGTTGGGGGTCGCGACAGTGCATGAAGCGCAAGGACGCAAAGGACTACTGGACAGCGCCATCCGCCCTGTTCAACAGGGTAAAGCCATCGCGGGGAATGCGGTCACTGTGCTGGTAACACCGGGTGATAACTGGATGTTCCATGTGGCGGTCGAGCAATGCCGTCCTGGTGACGTGCTGGTGGTTGCTCCTACTTCACCTTGCCGTGATGGTTTTTTTGGTGACTTGCTGGCGACGTCGCTTAAAGCACGCGGTGTGGTAGGGCTGATTGGCGATATCGGGATTCGGGACAGTCATGTATTACGTGAGATGGATTTCCGCGTTTGGTCCCGTGCTGTCTGTGCCCAGGGAACGGTGAAAGAAACGCTTGGGTCGGTGAATGTCCCCATTCTGTGCGCAGGACAGGTGATTTATCCGGGGGATGTCGTCGTCGCCGATGATGACGGAGTGGTGGTGGTACCGTTTGATGATGCAATGTCTGTACTTGAAAATGCACTCAAACGTGAATCCCTGGAGGAGGGGAAGCGCCAGCGACTGGCCGACGGTGAGTTAGGACTGGATATTTATAATATGCGCCAGCGGCTGGCAGAAAAGGGTCTTCGCTATATCGACACTGTTGATGAGTTGAACTGAAATGAAACAGCGCAAAATCCCTTGTCTGTACATGCGCGGAGGTACGTCGAAAGCCGCCTGTTTTCTGGCTGCTGATTTACCCGCCGATCCCGCTTTGCGCGATAGCGTGTTACTGGCTGTTATGGGGTCGCCGGACCCCCGGCAAATTGATGGCCTTGGCGGTGCTGATCCACTGACCAGTAAAGTCGCAATCATTCAGCCCTCCCAACGGGATGGCGTGGACGTTGATTATCTGTTTGCGCAAGTGAACGTCAATACAGCTGTCGTTGATTATGGTCAGAATTGCGGCAACATCCTGGCGGCGGTAGGGCCGTTCGCTATCGAGCGAGGGCTTATCAAACCGCAGAAAGAAAGGACGCAAATCAGTATCTATATGGAAAATACCGGGCAAATCGCGCGTGCCATTGTCCCAACGACACCAGAGGGTGTGGAGTATCAGGGGGACTTACGCATTGATGGCGTTCCAGGTCGTGCGGCAGAAATTGTCCTGAATTTCCAGGATATCGCCGGTTCAAGCTGTGGTGCGCTACTGCCAACGGGAAATGCACAGGACGATGTCGACGGTATCCCTGTTACCTGTATCGATAATGGTATGCCAGTTATTCTCATTCGGGCCGAAGATCTGCAACGTAGTGGTTATGAAAGCCGCGAAATGCTGGATAACGATGGAGAGTTGAAACAAAAGCTGGAATCCATCCGCCTGCAAATGGGGCCGAAAATGCAGCTTGGCGATGTTACGCACCGGACAGTCCCAAAAATGACATTGCTGGCGGAACCGCGCAATGGAGGGGCTATCTCCAGCCGTACGTTTATTCCACATCGTTGCCATGCATCAGTCGGTGTACTGGGGGCGGTGAGTATTGCGACTGCCTGTCTTATTCCCAACACCGTCGCTGAAGGGTTGGCGCGAATCAGCGATACCCCATCACAGCGAGTCAGTGTTGAACACCCCACTGGAGAATTCAGCGTATTGTTGCAGCTTGAAGGGCGACATATTGCGGGTTGCGGGCTGCTGCGCACTGCCCGCCTGATTTTTGAAGGGCAAGTGGCTATCTCAGGCGCGATCTGGCCTCAGGACATGTAATAAGGAAAACAGTATGGCGAACATCACAGTTATTGGTTTCGGCGAAGCAGGAACGATTTTCGCCAGCGAACTGGTGAAGTACCACCAGGTGACAGTTTGGGACAGTAAACTGATTGGCGATGCAGGCGAAGCGATGCGCAATAAAGCCCGCATCTGTGGTGTACACGCGGCGGGTTCCCTGGCCGACGCACTGGAAAATGCTGAGTGGATTTTTTCCCTGGTGACGGCGGGAAACTCGCTCAATCTGGTGCTTGAATGCCAGCCATTACTGCGCAAGGGGCAGTCTTTTCTGGATTGTAATTCTGTAGCACCAGGCACAAAGCGGCAGGCTGCCGAATGTTGCCTTGGGCGTGCAAACTATGTCGATGTGGCCGTGATGGCACCTGTTCCACCGAAACGCGCCGCGACACCACTGCTGATTGGCGGTGAAACTGCGCGACAAACCGTACAGTTTTTACAACAATCAGGGCTCAATGCAAGCTTTGGCAGCAATCAAGTGGGTGATGTATCAGCGATTAAAATGTGCCGCAGTGTGATGATAAAAGGGCTGGAGGCATTAACCACTGAATGCCTTCTTGCAGCTCGACATTACGGAGTCGAAGACGAGGTATTAGCCTCGCTGCACGCCAGTTTTCCTTCGCTGGGCTGGGACGGAGATTTCCCACATTACATGATAAGCCGGGTGGCAGAACATGGTGTTCGCCGTGCAGAGGAAATGCGAGAAGTGGTGAAAATGATAGAAGACGCGGGCCTTCCAGCCAGTATGAGCATTGGCACAATAGCCACGCAGCAGAGGTTACCAGAAAGAATGACACAACGAGGGGTCGTATGGGAAACCCTTCAACCTTTTGACTGGAAACAAACTGCAGATGATTTGTTCCTGCGTCGTTAGTCAGGGAAGGCGGTCCGGTGAGAATAATTTAGATGCGGACGCTTTACGAGTTCTGCACATGACAACGATAATGGCCTTTGAAATGTCTATTGAAGCGGTGACGATTCAACGTTCGGGAACGGATTCCCTTTAGAGATGATTTCCATCAATTCTGGTATGTAAGGTGTAACGGTCATTTTCACCATCGCAGGGAAGAAGATCTGCGGTGCCGGGAAAATATCTATCACGTGACAGTGTGTTAACTGACCAGGGTCTACCTCTGAAGCCGGAAGCAAGGTCGCAGCTTCAAAACCTGCTTCCAGCCAATCAAGGATGGCTCCGGGTTGAGTGATATGCATAATAATATTCGGCATCACTCCCGCATTACGAAAAAGTTCCAGCAGGATTTCGTAGGTACCGGTGTCTCTTGCACGATGGAGTAAAATCAGTGGGAAATTTGCCAGTTCCAGAAAAGGAAGAGCGCCTTCTGGCGGCGTTGACAGCAGTTTTTTGCTAATAACCGCGACAAGTTTTACGGGTTCAAATGCCACGATGTCATATCCTTCACTGCTATATGGTTTCTGAATCAGCGCCACATCCAACTGCCCCTCATTGAGTTTCTCTTCAAGATGGCTCGAATCCAGCACAGAAATATTCAGCTCAAACGTCGGGTGCGCTCGGTGTAAAGCAAGCAACAGTGGCTGGAACCACCGTTGAAAAAGGTGGCTTAATCCAATACGCAGAACTTTTCCATTTCGGTTATTTATCTGCCGTGTTTCAAGAGCGGCACTTTCTACCTGACGAAGGATCTCGCAGGCTCGCCGGTAAAGGTGATAGCCAGCCTGGGTGGGTATGATTCGACTACCGTTACGTTCAAAAAGTATGACATCCAGTTCATTTTCCAACTCCCGGATACGCTTGCTAAGGGGAGGTTGAGCCATATTCAACATTCTGGCGGCCTGACTGATAGAACCATGCTCTATGACTTTACAAAAATAACGCAGCCTCTTCAGATCCATTCTTTCATCCTACCCTCATCTTTTTGATCTGGACTCTAACACTAAAACGGTATTTCCCCTTTCATTTTGAATGGGTATATCGTTTAGCCCGTTAAATCAATTAACCGGAAAACAATTAGGATGACAAAAAAATCTTCTGTGTATGACCTGCGCTCAGCACTGGAACTGCTGAAAACGTTACCTGGAGAGTATGTTGAAACCGACACTGAGGTGGATCCCCATGCGGAGCTGTCAGGGGTGTATCGCTATGTTGGGGCCGGTGGCACCTGCCTGCGTCCGACAAAGAAAAACGGGCCGGCAATGGTGTTCAAAAAAATTAAAGGATTCAGGGATATCAGCGTTGCTATCGGCCTGAATGGCTCGCGTAAACGCGTAGGGGAGTTTCTTAATTGCGATCCAAAAAAGTTAGGTTTCCTGTTAAAGGATTCCGTCAAGCACGCTATTGCCCCTGTTGAGATTGATGCGGTAAATGCAGTTTGTCAGGAGGTTGTCCACCTGGCATCCGACCCGGATTTTGACATTCGAAAACTGCTTCCAGCACCGACCAATACTGAAGAGGATGCAGGTCCTTACATCACCATGGGCCTTTGTTACGCCTCTGATCCAGAAACTCATGAATCAGACATTACCATTCACCGCCTCTGTGTTCAGAGCAAAGATGAGCTGACAATGTGGCTAACTCCTGGTCGACATATCGATGCTTTCCGGATGAAAGCTGAGAATGCTGGCAAACCGCTGCCAATCTCTATCAGCATTGGCGTTGATCCTGCCATTGAAGTGGCAGCCTGTTTTGAGCCTCCGACCACCCCACTTGGCTTTAATGAGTTAAGTATCGCTGGTGCACTGCGTGGACATCCGGTCGAAATGGTTCAATGCAAGACCATCAATGAAAAAGCCATAGCACACGCAGAAATCGTCATTGAAGGCGAACTGTTACCAGATGTCCGTATGCAAGAGGACATTAATACCCAGACGGGTAAAGCAATGCCGGAGTTTCCAGGCTATACCGGGGAAGCGAAAGCAGCCATTCCGGTCATCAAAGTTAAAGCGGTGACTCACCGTCATAATCCCATATGGCGCACTACGCTGGGCCCTGGCGAAGAACATGTAAACATGGCGGGGATCCCGACTGAAGCCAGCATCCTGGATCTGGTCGAGCGTGCAATGCCGGGCAAATTGCTTAATGTCTTCGCCCACTCAGCAGGTGGCGGGAAACTGCTGGCTGTCATGCAGTTTAAAAAAGCCGCAGCAACGGATGAAGGTCGCCAACGTCAGGCGGCATTGCTGGCATTCTCTGCGTTCCCTGAGCTGAAACATGTCATCCTGGTAGATGAAGATGTCGATATTTTTGACAGCGATGATGTGCTGTGGGCAATGCAGACCCGATACCAGGGGGATGTTGATACCGTGTTTATACCGGGTGTGCGTTGTCACCCACTGGATCCGTCACAGGTTCCGGAATACAGCCCAACTATTTTGCAGGAGGGAATGTCTTGCAAGACTATTTTTGACTGTACCGTACCTTTCCATCTGAAGGCACATTTTGAACGGTCGAAATTTATGACCGTTGATGTGAAACGTTTCCTGCCAGACTTCGAATAATTAAGGTCGCTATGAGCCAGCAACGTATTATCGTTGGAATCAGTGGTGCCTCCGGGTTTCAGTACGGCGTTAAGGCACTACAATTATTGCGTCCTCTGGATCTTGAAGTCCATCTGGTCATTTCCCGTGGAGCAGAACGCACTTGCGAACTGGAGACTAACTATCACCTGGAGGATGTCATGTCGATGGCTGATGTCACCCACGATATCAGCAATCTGGGCGCCTCTGTTTCCAGCGGTTCATTTACGACGCTGGGCATGCTGGTCGCCCCCTGCTCAATGCGTTCAATGGCTTCCATTGCCCACTGTCTGACCGATAACCTGCTGACTCGTGCCGCCGATGTCGTGCTCAAAGAGCGAAGGCGTCTTGTCCTTTTGGCACGTGAAACGCCGTTAAATTTGGGCCATTTACGTAACATGACCCAGGTGACCGAAATGGGGGGAATAATTTTCCCACCGGTACCGGCGCTTTATCAACGGCCACAAAGTGTTGACCACATCATTCATCACAGTGTGGTCAGAGCCCTCGATCTGTTTGGTCTTAATCTTGAACTCCCTCGGTGGGGCGAGACTGCCTCCCACTCATCCGATGCAAATATTATGTGATTACGTCCTTAGGTAAAGGGTGCCGCCATTATTGTGGTCGGAACGCTTAGAATCACCGGAGATAAATATTTACCAGAACGAAGTTGCTTTATCCGAGACATCGCAGCTTCTGCTACCGTCAGGAATGTCGTGGTCTGAGCCTGACAACGACTAAACTTTCGATTTATTCAACAAGGCCCGAAAACGATTGCTTTTAAAGCTGAGAAGTATAGAATGCGGCGAATTTTTTTGGACAGAAATAGTCAACCAGGGAGAATTATCGTGTCGCAAGATAACAATTTTAGTCAGGAACCGGTTCCGTTGTCAGCGCGGAAAGGGGGGCTGGCGTTGACATTCGTCATGCTGGGGTTAACCTTCTTTTCTGCCAGCATGTGGACTGGAGGTGCTCTCGGTACCGGTCTGAATTATCATGATTTCTTCCTCGCAGTGCTTCTCGGTAATCTTCTTCTCGGTGTTTATACTTCTCTTCTCGGCTACATCGGTGCCAAAACAGGCCTCACTACTCATCTACTTGCTCGATTCTCTTTTGGCGTCAAAGGCTCATGGTTGCCTTCGCTGCTGCTGGGCGGTACGCAGGTAGGATGGTTTGGCGTGGGTGTGGCGATGTTTGCCATTCCGGTGGGCAAAGCGACGGGCTGGGACATCAACCTGCTGATTGCGGTCTCCGGCCTGCTGATGACAGTCACCGTGTGCTTTGGTATTTCGGCACTGACAGTGCTGTCGGTCATTGCGGTACCGGCGATTGCCTGTCTGGGCGGTTATTCCGTATGGCTGGCGGTGCATGGTATGGGTGGCATGGATGCGATACGGGCCGTGGTTCCGGCTCAGCCGCTGGACTTTAACATCGCGTTGGCGATGGTGGTGGGGTCCTTTATTAGTGCGGGTACACTAACCGCAGACTTCGTGCGCTTTGGGCGTAATGCCAGGCTGGCAGTCATCGTGTCGATGGTGGCGTTTTTCCTCGGCAATTCATTGATGTTTATCTTTGGTGCGGCGGGTGCGGCCGCGTTGGGTATGGCGGATATTTCCGATGTAATGATTGCCCAGGGATTGTTGCTGCCAGCGATTGTGGTGCTGGGTCTTAACATCTGGACCACCAACGACAATGCGCTGTATGCGTCTGGCTTGGGCTTCGCCAACATTACCGGCATGTCGAGCAAAACGTTGTCGATTATCAACGGTATTATCGGCACGATTTGTGCGCTGTGGCTGTATAACAATTTTGTGGGTTGGTTGACCTTCTTGTCTGCGGCAATCCCACCGGTAGGTGGCGTGATTATTGCTGACTATCTGATGAATCGTCGTCGTTATGAGCATTTTGCGACTACGCGAATGATGAACGTTAATTGGGTTGCGATTCTGGCCGTGGCACTGGGTATTGCTGCGGGTCACGGGTTGCCGGGCATTGTGCCGGTGAACGCCGTGCTGGGTGGGGCGTTGAGTTACCTTATCTTGAATCCGGTTGTGAATCGCAAAACGGCAATGGCTCCTATCCATGCGGAGGTTAACAGTGTCAAATAACACACTACAAACGATCATAAACGCCCGTTTGCCGGGCAAAGAAGGGCTCTGGCAGATTCGTCTTCAGGACGGAAAAATCAGTGCCATTGACGCTCAAACTGAATGTTTATCAGCCACAGAAGGGAGCTTAGACGCCGAACAAGGTTTGGTGCTGCCGCCGTTTGTGGAGCCACATATTCATCTGGATACCACCCAAACCGCGGGTCAGCCGAGTTGGAACCAGTCAGGCACGCTGTTTGAAGGCATCGAGCGTTGGGCTGAGCGCAAAGCTCTACTGACTCATGAAGATGTAAAACAGCGCGCGTGGCAAACGCTGAAATGGCAAATCGCCAACGGTATTCAGCACGTGCGTACTCACGTTGACGTTTCTGATGCCACGCTGACGGCGCTCAAAGCGATGCTGGAAGTGAAGAAAGAAGTGGCACCGTGGGTTGATATGCAAATCGTGGCCTTCCCGCAAGAAGGCATCATGTCTTATCCCAATGGTGAAGAGCTGCTGGAAGAAGCGCTGCGTTTGGGTGCTGACGTAGTGGGTGCCATTCCTCACTTTGAGTTTACGCGTGAATATGGTGTGGAATCACTGCACAAAACTTTCGCGCTGGCGCAAAAATATGACTGCCTGATTGATGTGCACTGTGATGAGATTGACGATGAGCAATCGCGTTTTGTCGAAACAGTTGCCGCGTTGGCGCATCGCGAGCAGATAGGCCATCGAGTGACGGCAAGTCATACTACGGCTATGCACTCGTATAATGGCGCATACACCTCACGTCTGTTCCGCTTGCTGAAGATGTCTGGCATCAACTTTGTGGCTAATCCGCTGGTGAATATTCATCTGCAAGGTCGTTTTGATACCTATCCTAAACGCCGTGGAGTCACGCGGGTCAAAGAGATGCTGGAGTCGGGTATTAACGTCTGTTTCGGTCACGATGATGTGTTCGATCCGTGGTATCCGTTGGGTACTGCCAACATGCTGCAAGTGCTGCATATGGGACTGCATGTATGCCAACTGATGGGTTACGGTCAGATTAATGATGGTGTGAATCTGATTACGCATCACAGTGCACGCACGCTGAATTTGTCGGATTACGGTGTGGAAGTGGGCAACAGTGCCAATCTGATAGTGCTGCCGGCTGACAATGGTTTTGATGCGGTGCGCCGTCAGGTACCCGTGCGCTATTCCGTACGCAATGGTTCGGTGATTGCCTGCACACAGCCAGCAAAAACCACCCTACATTTGGATAAGTCAGAACTGGTTGATTTTAGACGTTAATTATGACTGTTTGGCAATGAATGAAAGGCCGACTATTGATTGTTTAAGGATGTGTTGAACAAGCCTGTGGTTGGTGTAATAGAAAGGCCGGAATTGCTCCGGCCTTTTTGTTTTCTTATGCCGTGTGCGTCGCGGCTTTTAGTGCCTGAACAAAGGCTCTCAGCTCGCTTAACATCACATCCGGCTTATCCAGGTTCTTCTCAATAATCTTCACGATGGCCGAGCCAGAAATTGCGCCCGCAGCGCCCGCAGCAATGGCATCCTTAACTTGCGAAGGTTCGGAAATCCCAAAGCCTTGCAATGAAGGTGCGGCACCCAATTCAGTCAACTTTTCTACCAGGTGATGCAGTGGCAACTGAGCGCGTGTTTCAGCACCCGTCACACCCGCACGGGACAACAGATAGGTATAACCACGGCCATGGGTGGCAATTTCACGCAGCAGTGCGTCATCCGCATTCGGTGGGCAAATGAAGATTGGCGCAACGTTGTGGCGCATAGCGGCCTGGCGGAAAGGTGCTGACTCTTCAATAGGGACATCCGCAATGAGCACGGAGTCGACACCCACTTTGGCGCACAATGCATAGAACTCATCAATACCACGGTTAAACACCAGGTTGGCGTACATCAGCAGGCCAATCGGAATGGTAGGGTGTTTCTGGCGAATCGCCGCCAGCATTTCAAAGCATTGTGTTGGCGTCACACCTGCGGCAAACGCACGCAGTGCAGCGTTCTGAATGGTTGGGCCATCTGCCAGCGGGTCGGAGAAAGGGATCCCCAATTCCAGCGCGTCAGCACCTGCTTCAATCAGCGTATCGATAATCTTTAACGACTGTTCTGGTGACGGGTCGCCAAGGGTCACGAAAGGAACAAAAGCACCTTCCTTGCGAGCTTGCAGCTGTTCAAATGCGTGTTGATAACGTTCCATTACATTTCCCCTCGTGCTTTAAGGATGTCGTGAACAGTGAAGATGTCTTTGTCACCACGGCCAGAGAGATTCACCACTAACAGTTGTTCTTTTTCTGGATTATCTTTCATCATCTTCAGGGCGTGAGCCAGTGCGTGTGAAGATTCCAGCGCGGGAATAATCCCTTCTTTGAGGCACAACGTTTTGAAGGCTTCCAGGGCTTCGTCATCCGTAATGGAGACATAATCCGCACGGCCAATACTGTTCAAGTGCGCATGCTGCGGCCCAACAGAAGGGAAGTCCAGACCGGCAGAGACGGAATAAGATTCTTCGATTTGGCCTTCGTCAGTTTGCATCATTGGGGATTTCATACCGAAGTAAATCCCGACGCGACCATGTTTTAATGGCGCACCGTGCTCGCCCGTTTCGATACCGTGACCGGCAGGTTCAACGCCAATCAGACCGACGTTCGTTTCATCGATGAAATCGGCAAACATGCCGATAGCATTCGAGCCCCCGCCCACGCAGGCGATAACCGCATCCGGCAGGCGGCCTTCTTTTTCAAGGATCTGGGCTTTAGTTTCTTCGCCAATCATGCGCTGGAACTCACGCACGATAGTTGGGAACGGGTGGGGGCCAGCGGCGGTTCCGAGCATGTAGTGCGCGGTATCGTAGCTGCCAGACCAGTCGCGAAGCGCTTCGTTGCACGCATCTTTCAACGTGGCGGAACCGCTGTGTACGGGGATCACTTCCGCACCCATCAGACGCATACGGAACACGTTTGGCGATTGGCGCTCAACGTCTTTTGCCCCCATATAGACACGGCATTTCAGGCCGAGCAGGGCGCTGGCTAATGCCGACGCTACACCATGTTGACCCGCGCCGGTTTCGGCGATGATTTCGGTTTTACCCATTTTCTTCGCCAACAACGCCTGGCCGAGCACTTGGTTAGTTTTGTGCGCGCCGCCGTGCAGCAAATCTTCACGTTTTAAATAGAGCGTCGTTTTCGTGCCAGCGGTCAGGTTTCTGCACTTGGTCAGTGCTGTTGGGCGGCCCGCGTAATTTTTCAGTAGGTCGGTAAACTCAGCCTGAAATTCTGCATCGCTTTGTGCTGCCACAAACGCTTCTTCCAACTGGCGCAGTGCCGGCATTAGGATTTGCGGTACGTACATACCGCCAAACTCACCAAAATAGGGATTAAGTAATGTCATGATATTTTCCTTAGTAAGCCCGCAGCGTCTGGAAGACGGCAGCCAGCTTGTTAGCATCTTTAATACCCGGTGCGCTTTCGACACCTGAGTTGAAATCTAAACCAGCGCAACCCATTTTAGCCGCATCCACGCAGTTATCTGCGCCTAAACCACCGGCCAGAATCACATTTTCCAGATTCTGACCCGCCAGCAGTGACCAGTCGAAACGCTGGCCGCTACCGCCCTGGCCGTTATCAAACAGGTATTTGTCAACGTGGTTTAAATCACGCACAGGTAAACTCTCTTTCACGCTCAATGCTTTCCAGATGTGTACATTTGCCGAAAGGGCTGCGCGTAGTTTGTCGATGTACACCTGGTTTTCAGTACCGTGCAGTTGTACTGCGGCGAGTTTAAATTGCTCGGCTTTTTGCACCACGTCACTCACTGGCATGTCGCGGAACACACCCACATATTTCAACGGTGCGGCGGCAATGACAGCAGCAGCTGTTTCATCACTGACAAAACGCGGTGATGAAGGTACAAAAATCAGGCCGCCATAAATGGCACCGGCTTCAAATGCTGCACGAGCATCTTGTGAACGAGTCAGACCGCAGACTTTGTTACTGCCTAACGTGACGCGACGGACAGCTGCATTCAGATCGTCTTCGCTCATTAAGGCTGAACCAATCAGGAAGCCGTTGGCAAAGTGGCTGAGTTCGCGGATTTGGCCATAATTGCTGATACCGGATTCGCTAATTACCGTCACACCGTGACCCAGACGAGGCGCTAATTGGCGAGTACGATTCAGGTCGATGGATAAATCGCGCAGGTCGCGGTTGTTGATGCCGACGACTTTTGCTTTCAGCTCAATCGCACGTTCCAGCTCTTCTTCATTACTGACTTCTGTCAGCACACCCATGTTAAGGCTGTGGGCGACAGCAGCCAGTTGGCGATACTGTTCATCCTCAAGCACGGACAGCATCAGCAGACAGGCATCGGCCTGATAAAAACGCGCTAGCAGAATCTGATACGAGTCGATAATAAAGTCTTTGCATAACACCGGTTGCGTGACGATGTCGCTGACAATCGGCAGAAAATCAAAGCTTCCCTGAAAATACTTCTCGTCGGTTAAAACGGAAATCGCGGAAGCGTAGTGTTTGTACACGCTTGCAATGCGGGCCGGGTCAAAATCATCACGAATCACGCCTTTTGACGGAGAGGCTTTTTTGCACTCCAGAATGAAGGCGGTTCGGGCCCCTTGCAGTGCGTGATAAAAGTTGCGTGTTGCCGGCACAATGTTGTTCTGGAAACTTGCCAGGGGTTGCTGTTGTTTGCGTGCTTCAACCCATATCGCCTTATCATCGACGATCTTCTTTAATACGGTTTCCTGCATGACTTATCCTCTTCCTGCCAGTGCTGTTACCCGGTCATATGCTGCGCCGCTGCGCAACACTTCCAGCACTCGTTGTGCATTCACTTTAAGATCTTCTTGCCCATGCAGACGCATTAACATGGCGACGTTTGCCGCGACTGCAGACTCATGAGCGGTCTCTCCTTTACCTTGTAACAGGCGGGTGAGAATGTCACGGTTTTCTTCCGGCGTACCGCCTGCAAGTTGATCCTGATGATAGGCAGGGAGGCCAAAGTCTGTGGCTTCCAGTTGATAGCTTTTGATTTCGCCGTCATGCAGTTCAGCAACCTGTGTCGTGGCATGCAAAGAAACTTCATCCATCCCACCGCTGTGGACCACAGCCGCACGCTTATAACCCAGCACTCGCAATGTTTCGGCAATTGGCAACACCAATTCTGCACTGTAGACACCAATGAGCGCCATCTGTGGATGGGCCGGGTTAATCAACGGCCCAAGTACGTTGAACAGGGTGCGCGTTTTTAACTGCTGGCGTACAGGCATCGCGTGGCGAAAACCAGCGTGGTATTTCGGTGCGAACAGGAAGCAAACACCCAAATCGTCGAGTGCTTGACGTGACGCATCCGCACTCATTTCCAGGTTAATACCAAATGCTGCCAGTAAGTCGGAAGAGCCTGATTTACTGGAAACGCTGCGGTTACCGTGTTTGGCGACTTTCAGTCCAACCGCGGCGGCAACAAAGGCGCTGGCAGTGGAGATATTAATGCTGTTGCTGCCGTCACCCCCTGTCCCGACAATGTCGGCAAACGGGTAATCTGGGCTTGGGAACGGTGCTGCGGCTTCAAGCAACGCAGTGGCCGCACCGGCGATTTCGTTTGGATGCTCACCGCGCACTTTCATACTGACCAGGGCTGCTGCCAGTTGTTCTGGTTTCAGCTCGCCCCGCACGATTGCGGCAAATAGCTGGTGGCTCTCTTCGCGGCTCAGGGTTTGCGCCTGGTAAAGTTTGTCGAGAATTGGTTGCAGCGTGTTGGCCTGTTTTAATTTCAGCAACGCCCAGTCGAGGGTTTGCTCAAGCAGACGAGCGCCGTGAGTGGTGAGGATGGATTCCGGGTGGAACTGGAAACCACACACACGGTCAGCATCGTGACGCACGGCCATTACCATGCCGTCAAAATGAGCGTTGATGGTCAAACCTGCCGGAATATTGCTGCCGACCAGCGAGTGGTAGCGCGCAACAGGCAGTGGGTTAGGTAAACCCGCAAACATCGCCTCGCCGTCATGGGAGATTATCGACGCTTTACCATGCAGGATTTCACCCGCCTGGCCGACATAACCGCCGTACGCTTCAACAATCGCCTGGTGGCCAAGACAAATACCAATAATCGGCAATTTGCCACGCAGTCGCGTTAACAGTTCTGGCATGCAACCCGCTTCACTTGGCGCACCTGGGCCTGGAGAAAGCATCAGCACTGGGTTGTCCATGGTGGCCAGACGTTCAATTAAAGTCTGCGCAGGAACGTGATTACGATAAATAACGACATTGTGACCATTGGCACGCAACTGATCAGCCAGGTTGTAGGTGAACGAGTCGATGTTATCGAGCAGCAGAATGTCAGCCATCAGAAAATCTCCTGTGCGTGATGCGCGGTGGCAATGGCGCGCAGTACAGCGCGAGCTTTGTTGCGGGTTTCATCAGCTTCAGACTGCGGCACAGAATCCAGTACCACGCCTGCACCGGCCTGAACGGTGGCAATGCCATTTTCAACGTAGGCGGAGCGGATGACGATGCAGGTGTCCAAATCACCATGTGCGGTGAAGTAACCTACTGCACCCCCGTAACTGCCACGACGAACACCTTCTGCTTTGGCAATCAGTTGCATCGCGCGGACTTTTGGTGCGCCGCTCAGGGTGCCCATGTTCATGCAAGCGCGGTAGGCGTGCAGCACGTCAAGATCATGGCGCAGTTCGCCAACCACGCGAGAAACCAGATGCATCACAAACGAGTAACGGTCGACTTTAGTCAGGTCGGCAACATAACGGCTGCCTGGGGTACAAATACGCGCCAGGTCGTTACGTGCCAGGTCTACTAACATCAGATGTTCGGACATCTCTTTATGGTCAGTGCGCATTTCCAGTTCAATGCGGCTATCAAGATCACGGTCAAGCGAACCGTCGGCACGGCGACCGCGTGGGCGAGTACCGGCAATCGGGTAGATTTCAATCTGGCGTGATGTGGCATCATATTTGAGTGAGCTTTCCGGCGACGCACCAAACAGAGTGAAATCGTTATCCTGCATGAAAAACATGTACGGACTTGGATTACTCTTTTTCAGCGTCTGATACGCGGCGAGCGGAGAAGGGCAAGGCAATGAAAAACGACGCGATGGCACAACCTGGAAAATCTCACCGATGCGAATCGCTTTTTGCATTTTACGCACCACGTCGCCAAATTCTTCGTCGCTCTGGTTACACTCGCAGGTCATGCGCTCAACTTTTTGCACTGGCAAGGCAGCAGGCTCTTGCTCCATTTGTTTAATCAGTTGTGCAGTACGCTGAATTAAACGCTGTTTTTCTGCGATCGATGGCGTAAACAAACTTGCCTGAATGCGCGTGTGTTTTTTCTGATGATCAATCACCAGCAGCGTTTCAGCCAGGTAGAAACAGTAGTCAGGGCAACGGTTGTCTTGCACCAGATCCGGCAAATCTTCAAATCCTGCTACCAGGTCATAGGCAAACAGGCCGCCGAAGAACATCGCTTCGCGTTCGTTTACCGGCACGGTGACCAGTTCCTGCATCAAGCGAAAAGCATCGAACACCGACAGTGAGCACAGACGCGCATCTTCATCGAGCAGCGAGCTAACCACCGGGAAGCGCAGAACGCGGCCTTGGGGAGAGTGTTCGTTTTCAACGCCTGCAGGCAGTGCAGCATCAAGCAGGGGAAGCAGTGATGCACCGTTCTCAGAAAGGGCATGAATAGTGACGGTGTCACCTAAGGCGGTAATACGCAGCGCGCTGTCGACTAACAGCAGGCTTTTCAAATCATTTTTGCTGTCGATATCTGCTGATTCCAGCAATAACGTGGCCGGGCGGGCACCACATAGCTGGTGGAAAACGGCAGACGGGTTATCCCGATAGGGCGCGTCATTAATCAGGAGTTCGAGCGCTGGTTTTTGTGTTTGCATGTTCTGCTCTCATATTTTGTTCAAAAAAAAGCCCGCTTCGTTGGCGGGCTTGGTATCTGGGCTGGATGACAGCCATAGCGATTACACTGCCCGTTTTCAGGAAGTACGCCACCAGCTGTGCATGCGGATTATCGCCTTCATTTTCAGATACCTTTATCGTGTGAACTTGCGTACTAGTTAACTAGTTCGATGAATCAAAGTCAATAGCGATTTTTAGTTATCAGTGAATATCGTTATCATGAGCGGCGTTTTTCTTTTATTAGCACATCCGGAGCCATTTTGAGCGAACCAACACTTGCGGTGATTTACGACTTACATAGCCATACCACTGCGTCAGATGGCCTGCTAACACCCGAGGCGCTGGTGCAACGTGCTGTGGATATGCGTGTTGGTACCCTAGCAATTACTGACCATGACACAGTAGCCGGAATTGCTGCGGCAAGGGAAGAGATATCGCGCCTCCAGTTACCATTACGCTTAATCAGCGGAGTGGAGATTTCCACCCTCTGGGAAAACCATGAAATCCATATCGTTGGCCTGGGTGTTGATGAACATCATCCGGCACTCGCGGCATTTCTGGCCCAGCAGAGTGAGCGCCGTGTACAACGTGCTGCATTAATTGCTGAGCGGCTTGAGAAAGCCCTTATACCCGGTGCGCTGGAAGGGGCGATGCGCCTGGCCAACGGCGGGGAAGTGACTCGCGGGCATTTCGCACGTTTCCTGGTGGAGTGCGGTAAAGCCAATACCATGGCTGACGTGTTTAAGAAATATCTCGCAAAAGGGAAAACCGGTTACGTTCCGCCACAGTGGTGTACAATAGAACAAGCTATTGATGTGATTCATCATTCTGGCGGGCAGGCGGTTCTGGCGCATCCAGGCCGTTATGACCTTACAGCTAAATGGCTGAAAAGATTGCTGGCGCAGTTTGCCGAAAGTGGTGGCGATGCCATGGAAGTTTCACAGTGTCAGCAAGCTCCAAATGAGCGTACCCAACTTGCAAGCTATGCCCAGCAGTTTAATTTGCTGGCATCGCAGGGCTCAGATTTCCATATGCCGTGTGCGTGGATAGAGCTTGGGCGCAAGCTTTGGCTACCGGCAGGTGTAGAACCTGTCTGGCGCAATTGGAATAATATACTCTAATTCATTCGAGTTGCAGCCAACACCCCTGCAACTTGACGTATGACGAGTAGACGGCCACGTCGCAAAAGAGAGGGTAGTATGAGTCAATTTTTCTACATTCATCCAGATAACCCCCAGCAGCGCCTGATTAACCAAGCGGTTGAAATTGTGCGTAAGGGTGGTGTGATTGTTTACCCAACCGATTCGGGTTATGCGTTGGGTTGTAAAATCGAAGACAAGTCGGCGATGGAGCGTATCTGTCGTATTCGTCAATTGCCCGATGGGCACAATTTTACCTTGATGTGTCGAGATTTATCGGAGCTTTCGACCTACGCATTTGTGGATAACGTGGCGTTTCGCTTAATCAAAAATAACACGCCAGGTAATTACACATTTATTCTGAAAGGCACCAAAGAAGTTCCGCGTCGTTTGTTGCAGGAAAAACGTAAAACCATCGGTTTGCGCGTACCCTCCAACCCAATCGCGCTGGCCCTTCTGGAAGTGCTGGACGAGCCGATGTTGTCGACGTCCCTGATGTTGCCTGGCAGCGAGTTTACGGAGTCAGATCCGGAAGAAATTAAAGACCGTCTCGAGAAGGTTGTCGATTTGGTTATCCACGGCGGTTATCTTGGCCAGCAACCCACAACCGTTGTTGATTTAACAGATGATGCACCAGTAGTTATCCGTGAGGGTGTGGGTGACGCTAAACCTTTCTTATAAGAGCGTCTACCGCTATACTGTCCGGTCTAAAATGGGGCTGATGAGCTCCATTATCCCAATTCGACGCCTGTGAAGGCGACACCCGAGGAAGCTCAATGAGCGATAAGAGCGAAAAGTTACAAAAAGTCCTGGCTCGCGCCGGCCACGGTTCACGCCGTGAAATCGAAACCATTATCTCTGCAGGCCGCGTTAGTGTGGATGGCAAAATTGCCACGCTGGGCGACCGTGTTGAAGTGACTCAGGCCCTGAAAATCCGTATCGATGGTCACCTGATTTCTATTAAAGAATCCGCAGAACAAATTTGCCGCGTACTGGCTTATTACAAACCAGAAGGTGAATTGTGTACACGTAATGACCCTGAAGGGCGTCCAACCGTATTTGACCGTTTACCAAAACTGCGCGGTGCGCGCTGGATTGCGGTCGGTCGTCTGGATGTGAACACCTGTGGCCTGTTGCTTTTCACCACTGATGGTGAACTGGCAAACCGCCTGATGCACCCAAGTCATGAAGTTGAACGTGAATACGCCGTACGCGTATTCGGTCAGGTTGATGAAGATAAAGTGAAGCAACTGGGGCTTGGCGTTCAACTTGAAGATGGCCCTGCCGCGTTTAAAACCATTAAGTTCACCGGTGGTGAAGGCATTAACCAATGGTACAACGTGACTCTGACTGAAGGCCGCAACCGTGAAGTGCGCCGTCTTTGGGAAGCTGTCGGTGTGCAGGTTAGCCGCTTGATTCGCGTGCGTTACGGTGACATTCAGTTGCCAAAAGGCCTGCCACGTGGCGGTTACACTGAACTGGACCTGGCTCCGACCAACTACCTGCGTAAATTGGTAGAGTTGCCAGAAGAGACAGAAAGTAAGGTAGCGGTTGAGAAAGACCGTCGTCGCATGAAAGCGAACCAGATTCGCCGTGCGGTGAAACGCCATACTCAAGTCACTGGCGGCGGCGGTCGCCGCGGTGGACGCAGTAGCTAAAAAATCAAACCCCTCGCCTCGGCTGAGGGGTTTTTTTTAATAATCGATACCGATTTGCGCTTTGACACCCGCATCAAATGCGTGCTTTACCGGTCGTAACTCACTCACCGTATCAGCCACTTCAAGAATATCCCGATGACATCCACGCCCAGTCACAATGACTGTTTGGCTCACAGGGCGTTGTGTTAGCGCTGCCAGCACCTCTTCAAGCGATAAATAATCGTAGGCCACCATGTAGGTGATTTCGTCGAGGATAACCATATCCAGCGAACTATCTGCGAGCATACGTTTTGCGTGTTGCCACACTTCCATACAGGCAGCAGTATCGGTTTCACGATTTTGCGTGTCCCAGGTAAAACCGGTCGCCATCACCTGAAACTCGACACCCATGGGTTCGAGTAAATTACGTTCCCCATTCGGCCACTGGCCTTTGATAAACTGGATGACACCCACTTTTTTATCGTGTCCTACCGCGCGCGAAGCCGTGCCAAACGCGGCAGTGGTTTTACCTTTCCCGTTTCCGGTAAAGACAATTAAAATGCCGCGTTCTTCTTGTGCTGCTGCCACACGGGCGTCTACTTTTTCTTTTTGACGCTGCTGGCGTTGTTGATAACGATCTTCACTCATTCGGAAATTCCTGGTTTACGGTTGGGTTGCGCGTCAAAGCTCATACCTGTTTTACGGCGACTATCATCACCCATTAGCCATAAATAAAGCGGCATCAAATCCCGTGGTGTTTTGAGCTTTTCGGGATCTTCAGAGGGAAATGCACTGGCGCGCATTGCGGTACGTGTCCCACCGGGATTAATGCAATTTACACGCAAATTATGCTGCTTATATTCCTCTGCTAGCACTTGCATCATGCCCTCAGTGGCGAATTTTGATACTGCGTAAGCTCCCCAACCTGCACGCCCCTGACGGCCGACACTGGAACTGGTAAACACCAGTGATCCTGAATCTGACTTTAGTAATAAAGGAAGCAAAGCTTGGGTCAGGAAGAAGGTGACATTGACATTGACCTGCATGACGTTCTGCCATGTTTGCGGATCTTGCTCGTCCATTGGCCGAACATCACCGAGGATCCCTGCATTGTGTAATACGCCATCCAGACGAGGTATAAGCCCCGAAAGCTTCTGCGCAAGATGCTGACAATCTTCAGGTGAAGCGGTGGCAAAATCCAGCACGAACCAATGCGGCTGGCAACCGTCGTGGGTGTTAATCTCCTGAGCGGTAGTGCGTAATTTTTCTTCATTACGCCCCAATAACACAAGACTTGCCCCGTAACCGGCGTAGGTTAAGGCGGCTTCTCGTCCGATGCCATCACTGGCACCGGTCACTAAAATGATGCGATTTTGCAGTAAGTCAGTTTTCGGTTGATAGTGCACGTCCAACTCCTCGCGCGATGCAAAGCTCGCGTCTTAATTCTCAGAAATGCCAGGGGGTTATTTGGCCTTTAGGCTTTATGCCTGAAAGGGCCGGTTATTTCAATCAGGCAACAGGAGACAATACCTTTGATTAACATTTTGCAAAAGTTTCATTTAACTAAAGCCGTTCAGGAATGCGCCTCGCAGCATTTATAGTGGGTTGCAGACGTGGAGTCAGTGCTCGGTTACACTGGGTGATAGATATTTAATGCTCTGAATGGAAGGCGGAAAGCGTGGATCTAATTGCAAATTATGGGCTTTTTTTGGCGAAAATCGTCACTGTCGTTGCGGCTATTGGCATTCTTGTCACGATTATCGTGAATGTGGCCGGGCGCAAAAGACATCAGCGTGGGGAATTACGACTCACCAATTTAAGTGAACAATACCAGGAAATGCAGGAAGAAATGCAGGTGGCAAGACTCGACAGCCACCAACAAAAAATCTGGCATAAAGCTGAAAAGAAAAAACACAAACTCGAAGCAAAACAGGCTAAAGCACGGGCTAAACGGGGTGAAAAGGTTGTTTCTGATAAACCCACGCTTTATGTGCTGGATTTTAAAGGAAGTATGGACGCTCACGAAGTGACTTCACTGCGTGAAGAGATAACCGCAGTGTTAGCCGTGGTGAAACCTGAGGATGAGGTTCTGCTGCGCCTGGAAAGCCCTGGTGGCGTAGTACATGGTTATGGGCTTGCGGCTTCACAATTACAGCGCCTGCGCGACAACAAAGTCCGTCTGACGGTCGCAGTGGATAAAGTCGCCGCCAGCGGGGGCTACATGATGGCCTGCGTGGCAGATAAAATCATCGCCGCACCGTTTTCTATTATTGGTTCGATTGGTGTCGTGGCGCAGGTGCCAAACTTCCATCGCTTGCTCAAACGTAATGATATAGATGTTGAGCTTCATACAGCAGGGCAATACAAGCGCACACTGACGCTGTTTGGTGAAAACACCGAACAGGGGCGTGAGAAATTCCGTGAAGATCTGAATGAAACACACTTACTGTTTAAGCAGTTTGTGCATGACATGAGACCCTCTCTGGACATTGATTCCGTAGCGACTGGTGAACACTGGTACGGTACGCAAGCGCTGGAGAAAGGCCTGATTGATGCGGTGAGCACCAGCGACGATTTACTGATTAATCTGATGAAAAATCATGAAGTGATTAATGTTCACTACACGCGTCGCAAAAAAATGGTCGATCGATTTACTGGAAGTGCGGCAAATAGCGTTGATAACTTGTTGCTGCGCTGGTGGCAACGCGGTGAAAAACCGTTACTGTAAATAAATTAATCGCAAAAATGAAAACGAGGCCAACTGGCCTCGTTTCTTTCATTAATCTTGCAGGTGATATTTATCTGCAAACACATGCGCAAGATGCTTAAACATATTAAAAATTGCGGTGCTTTTCCCGGTGGGTAAGCCTTGCTCATCAAGGAAGTATTCACCTTTGAACACCATCACCCCATTTTTTTGCTCTACGTCAGTTGCTTCCATACCGTGCATGAAGTCTTCATGTGCGCGAATGACTTTATTGGCTTCAACGAGTAGCGATTGTTTATCGATAGGTTGAGTTGTCGGTTCCATAATTTCCTCCTTTAAAAACTGGCAGTAGTGTACTTCCGCTATACTGCAAAGGGCAATATTCCTGAGTAAACATAGGGTGAATTAATCAGTTTACTATTCTGGCGGGAATCGATGTTGCATGCTAATAAAGTTGCTTAACTCATTTTATCAGGTACAGTGTGACGCTTTCGCAAATCTGGCAACGGAATTGCTTGACATTCAACCAAACTTCCGTCGTGCTATACCACCGATGTGAAAGACTCGCTATCTCAATCACCTGCGTATGTTGGCGCAATCTATCTGGTGATGAAAAAAGAGTTGATATCCATTGACGCTGTCGCAATATAGAAAAGCGAGTCGCCAGTGGAAGGTGTAGCTAACGTGCGACGTTTTCTGGAAGAATTACATTAGGTAAAGGTGAATATGGGTAAAGCTCTCGTCATCGTTGAGTCCCCGGCAAAAGCCAAAACGATCAACAAATATCTCGGCAATGACTACGTGGTTAAATCCAGCGTCGGTCATATCCGTGATTTGCCGACCAGTGGATCAACCACCAAGAAGAGCGCTGACTCCGCCTCCACCAAAGGGACCAAAAAGGTCAAAAAGGATGAACGCGGC
Source organism: Buttiauxella sp. (assembly GCF_035271705.1). Taxonomy (GTDB): domain Bacteria; phylum Pseudomonadota; class Gammaproteobacteria; order Enterobacterales; family Enterobacteriaceae; genus Buttiauxella. The sequence goes on along the minus strand of NZ_DATERI010000043.1, from coordinate 5,363 downwards.
GCGCTCGTAAATCGTATGGGTGTCGATCCCTGGCACAACTGGGAAGCACAATACGAAGTGCTGCCTGGTAAAGAAAAAGTGGTTTCAGAACTGAAAGCACTGGCTGAAAAAGCAGACCATATCTATCTCGCAACCGACCTTGACCGCGAAGGGGAAGCCATTGCATGGCACCTGCGGGAAGTTATCGGTGGTGATGACACACGCTATAGCCGTGTGGTGTTTAACGAAATTACTAAAAATGCCATTCAACAGGCATTTGAAAAGCCCGGCGAACTGAATATTGACCGTGTTAACGCACAGCAAGCGCGTCGTTTTATGGACCGCGTCGTGGGTTACATGGTGTCACCACTGCTGTGGAAGAAGATTGCCCGTGGGTTATCTGCCGGTCGCGTACAGTCTGTTGCAGTACGTCTGGTCGTTGACCGCGAACGCGAAATTAAAGCGTTCGTGCCAGAAGAATATTGGGAAGTTGATGCGAATCTGACAACGCCGAAAGGTGACAGTCTGCCAGTTCAGGTCAGCCACCATAAAGACAAACCGTTCCGTCCGGTTAATCGCGAGCAGACCATGTCTGCGGTTAGCGAGCTGGAAAAAGCCAGTTATTCCGTGCTTGAGCGTGAAGATAAGCCAACCAGCAGTAAGCCTGGTGCGCCGTTTATCACCTCCACGTTGCAGCAGGCCGCAAGTACCCGTCTTGGTTTTGGTGTGAAGAAAACCATGATGATGGCTCAGCGTTTGTATGAAGCGGGCCATATTACTTACATGCGTACCGACTCAACCAACTTGAGCCAGGACGCAGTGAGCATGGTGCGTGGCTATATCGAAGAGAGTTTCGGTAAGAAATATCTTCCAGCTGCCGCAAACCAGTATTCGAGCAAAGAAAACTCACAAGAAGCGCACGAAGCGATTCGTCCTTCGGATGTGAGTATCACGGCCGAGTCGCTCAAAGATATGGAAGCTGACGCGCAAAAACTTTACCAGTTAATCTGGCGTCAGTTTGTGGCGTGTCAAATGACACCTGCGCAATACGATTCCACCACCTTAACGGTGCAAGCGGGTGATTTCCGTCTTAAAACGCGTGGCCGTACGCTGCGTTTTGATGGCTGGACTAAAGTCATGCCTGCGCTGCGCAAGGGCGACGAAGACCGTACATTGCCTGCTGTTGAGCAAGGTGATGAACTGGCGCTTGTTGATGTCGTTCCAGGGCAACACTTTACTAAACCACCGGCTCGTTTTAGCGAGGCCTCGTTGGTTAAAGAGTTGGAAAAACGTGGCATTGGCCGTCCGTCTACTTACGCATCAATTATTTCCACCATTCAGGATCGTGGTTATGTGCGGGTAGAAAGCCGCCGTTTCTATGCTGAAAAAATGGGTGAAATTGTTACCGATCGCCTGGAAGAAAACTTCCGCGAATTGATGAACTACGATTTCACCGCACAGATGGAAAGCAGCCTTGACCAGGTAGCCAATAATCAGGCCGAGTGGAAAGGGGTGTTGGATAACTTCTTCAGTGATTTCAGTGAACAGCTTGGTAAAGCTGAACTGGATCCAGAAGAAGGCGGTATGCGTCCAAACCAAATGGTTCTGACCAGCATCGATTGCCCAACGTGTAACCGTCAAATGGGTATCCGTACCGCCAGTACCGGCGTGTTCCTCGGTTGCTCCGGTTACGCATTGCCAGTCAAAGAGCGCTGCAAAACCACCATTAACCTGGTGCCAGAAAACGAAGTCCTCAACATACTTGAAGGGGATGACGCGGAAACCAACGCGCTGCGTGCGAAACGTCGTTGTACTAAATGCGGCACCGCGATGGACAGCTACCTGATTGATCCAAAACGTAAACTTCATGTTTGTGGTAATAACCCAACCTGTGATGGCTACGAGATCGAAGAGGGTGAGTTCCGCATCAAAGGTTATGACGGTCCAATCGTTGAATGTGAGAAATGTGGTTCTGAAATGCACCTGAAAATGGGGCGTTTTGGTAAGTACATGGCGTGTACCAACGACGATTGTAAAAACACCCGTAAGATCCTGCGAAATGGCGATGTGGCACCACCGAAGGAAGATCCGGTTCCATTACCAGAACTGCCTTGTGAGAAGTCAGACGCTTACTTTGTATTGCGTGATGGCGCGGCAGGTGTATTCCTTGCGGCAAACACCTTCCCTAAATCTCGCGAAACACGCGCACCACTGGTTGAAGAACTGTACCGCTTCCGTGACCGTCTGCCAGAAAAACTGCGTTATCTGGCTGATGCACCGCAGCAAGATGCTGAAGGTAATAAAGCCGTTGTGCGCTTTAGCCGTAAGACTAAGCAGCAGTATGTTTCTTCCGAGAAAGAAGGCAAAGCGACCGGTTGGTCTGCATTCTTTGTGGATGGTAAGTGGGTTGAAGGGAAGAAGTAACGCTCTTTAACATTGAAAGCCGGGGCTAATGCTCCGGCTTTTTTATATCTGCTTATATAACCTGATTATTATTTTTTCTTTCAAACTATACATAGATGATATAACTGATATAGTGGCTGGATTGAACTTCACCTTGTATGCATCCCCGCGGTTGTTATCGTCGGGGCTGTTTTTACTGCGGATGGAACGCCATGAAACTACAGCAACTTCGTTATATCGTCGAGGTGGTGAATCACAACCTCAACGTCTCGTCGACGGCAGAAGGGCTTTATACTTCTCAACCGGGGATCAGTAAACAGGTTCGGATGTTGGAAGATGAACTGGGTATTCAGATTTTTGCGCGTAGCGGCAAACACCTGACTCAGGTGACGCCAGCCGGGCAAGAGATTATCCGGATTGCCCGCGAAGTATTGTCTAAAGTTGATGCGATTAAGTCTGTCGCCGGTGAGCACACCTGGCCTGATAAAGGCTCTTTGTACGTTGCCACGACACATACTCAAGCGCGTTACGCGTTACCAAATGTGATTAAAGGGTTTATTGAACGCTATCCGCGTGTATCGCTGCATATGCATCAGGGTTCACCAACGCAAATTGCGGAAGCCGTGTCTAAAGGCAATGCTGATTTTGCGATAGCGACCGAAGCGTTACATCTTTACGATGATTTGGTGATGTTGCCGTGCTATCACTGGAACCGTTCGATTGTCGTTACGCCAGACCATCCGCTCGCGTCGAAAGAGTCCGTCTCCATTGAAGAGTTGGCGCAATATCCGTTAGTCACTTATACCTTTGGCTTTACCGGGCGTTCTGAGTTAGACACTGCATTTAATCATGCTGGATTAACGCCACGTATCGTGTTTACGGCAACCGATGCCGATGTCATCAAAACTTATGTGCGTCTTGGGTTAGGCGTGGGTGTCATCGCCAGCATGGCGGTTGATCCTGTCTCTGACCCAGACTTGGTTCGTATCGAAGCGCAGGGCGTATTTAGCCACAGCACGACCAAAATTGGTTTCCGTCGCAGTACCTTCTTGCGTAGCTACATGTATGATTTTATTCAGCGTTTCGCACCACATCTGACTCGTGATGTGGTCGATACCGCCGTCGCATTGCGCTCTAACGAAGATATTGAAGCGATGTTCAAAGATATTAAGTTACCCGCGAAATAATATCTCCAGGTATCTTTTCCATCGGGAAAGATACCTTTTTTATTTGCACCTAAGAATATGTATCAACCCATCTTGATAATTTATATCCCGCCTGAATTTAATTAACCATGGGTAGTCAGTGGTTAATCTGTCTTAAGTAACAACAAAAGTAGATAATAAATAACAACCCTGCAATTTTACTGTTCCAATTATTTATTTTAGGTCAAAAGATTAACTATTTTCCTGCAATAGGGGCGCAATTTCTCTGGCTTTTGTACTAGAGTTTCTTTAGGATTAATCCCAGTCATTGATTAATTATACCTATTGTTTGAGTTTTTATGATAAGTGGTGCCGATTGTATGAGGTTAGCAATGCCTTCAGGAAGTGAAGAACCGCAAAGGGAGCCAAGGCTTAAACGTAAAGCCTGGATGTCGGTGTTTCTCGTATCAGGCCTGTTTTGGCTAGTGGTTGCGCTAGCAGCCTGGCATTATTGGGGGTAAATATGACAACCCTGTCACAGATACAAGCGCAGAAAACTGTGCGTCAGCAGGATGAAAAGCCACCGCAAGAGGCGAAATCTGATGACGTTCAGATTCCAGAATCGTGGCAGCTGACTAAACAACAAAAAGAGTTCATCGATCTGTTCTCAACAGACGATCATAAAAAATAATAATTATCGTTTTCGTTTGCCTATATTTAACTTGCTGTTAATCACACTTTTCTATTAATTGTGACTAATCGCTCACTCTTTAAGTAATCACTACAGACAACAATATTCGACCTGGCTGATTTTTTATTCAGTCCCGGTTTTTACATAAAAGTGGTTATCCAAAAAGTGAGAGTAGCCTATGAATATTCACTGTAGCGTCAAGTATTGGTCGTGGTTAAGTGCATTTACTGTTTCGTTTGTTTTTTGGACGCAAATGGTCTGGATGCTGACAAACTAAAAATCCCCAACACCCTGGCCTGTTACCGGGGTGTAAACTCATTCTTACTTCCGCTTTACACCTTCTGATTTATCCATTCATGTTGTTATCAAATCGTTACGACATCTTTGTGTTATCTTTAATACTGTCCCTGATCTTCATCCGGGATACCGCTATCCTAAGAAATTTAAGGAGGAGCTATGTCGTTAACCCTACGCGAGGCCAGTAAGGACACTCTGCAGGCGCTGAATAAAACCTATCACTATTACAGTTTGCCGCTGGCTGCAAAGGAACTTGGGGATATCACCCGTTTACCCAAGTCGTTAAAAGTTCTGCTCGAAAACCTGCTGCGCTGGCAGGATGAAAACTCCGTTACTCAAGACGATATTCACGCCTTGGCCGGCTGGCTAAAAAACGCCCATGCTGATCGTGAAATAGCTTATCGCCCCGCACGTGTATTGATGCAAGACTTCACTGGAGTTCCCGCTGTCGTGGATTTAGCTGCGATGCGTGAGGCGGTAAAACGCCTCGGCGGCGATGTCGCCAAAGTGAACCCGCTTTCCCCCGTTGATCTTGTCATCGACCACTCAGTGACCGTCGATCATTTTGGTGATAACGATGCTTTCGAGGAAAATGTACGCCTCGAAATGGAGCGCAACCACGAGCGTTATGTCTTTTTACGCTGGGGCCAACAGGCATTCAGCCATTTTAGCGTGGTGCCTCCAGGTACTGGGATCTGCCACCAGGTTAACCTGGAATATCTGGGTAAAGCGGTATGGAGTGAAATGCAGGGCGATGAGCGGGTTGCCTACCCTGACACGCTAGTCGGTACTGATTCCCACACCACGATGATTAACGGTCTTGGCGTATTAGGCTGGGGTGTTGGCGG
>NZ_DATERI010000042.1:0-7226 GCF_035271705.1 Buttiauxella sp. | reverse complement strand
GCTCTGCACCGCGTGGCGTTGCGTAGTGATGATATCGACCAGACGCATGCGGATTTGCGCAGCAAAGGGTTACAGGTCTCGCCGATTGTCGACGGCCAGCGTAACGACCCACAAGGTCATGTCATTAGTTGGCGCATCTTCACTATTGACGGGGAGTTTAACGGCCTACCTTATCCCTTTGTTCTGCAATGGGGAGAGGACGATAACGCACGGCTAACACGGCTGCGAACTCAGGGGCTCGACCGCCCGCATCCCGCAGGTGCCGTGGAACTACACAGCGCTGTTTTTGAGGTGCAAAACCCGCAGGCCGTTCGTGCTCACTGGCACGCTTTGTTCGGTTTCAATGAACTGCATGAAGGGCTGGCAGTGGGCCATCAGCGCTTTATCTTCCGTGAAGGAGAGGCCAACCGGCTTGTTGAACTGGTGTTTAACACCCAGGAGCCTGCACTTAAAGGTCAACGCTTTCGCGTGGGGAACGGCGAATATCGCTTTCAATAAGGGGTCACAGTGTAAATTGACCCGTTTAGTTCCATGCATTTTTTGAGATCACAGCGGAATGATGTTTCAGTTGGTATTCCTTTAAAGCGTCACGATTAAAACCGTCAACGACGTTAAACGTCCTGAAACGACGACCACAAATCAGGGCATCATGCATGAAATCAACTGACCCGTTCTGGTTTAACGCTTCCATTCCACTGTATGTAGACTTCCAGTTTTAGTCAGTGGCTTCAGCTATCCCTACCTCCCGGCAGACATCTTTCACCTTCCGACAGGCTTCCACCGATTTAACCACGGGTATGCGGAATGCTTACCACACCATCAGCAGCCATCCATTGTTTTTATTAATTAATTCAGGGAAGTAATTAGTAAATTATTTTAACTTGTTACGATATGTAAAAGACCGTTACATTGATGTGGTTAATTATTTTTTACAATTCCATAGGAAAAGGATGAATTATGAAAATTAAAAAAAGTTACCTGTCTCTAATGTTGCTTGCTGCAGTGTCACTTACTGGTTGCCAATCAAATGCTGATAGCTATGCGGCTGATGTTTATTCCTCTGGGCAGTTGAACTCTAAACAAGAAACAAAAACAGTAAATATTATTTCCATTTTACCTGCGAAAGTTGCGGTAGATAACACAGCAAATAAACAAGCGGCCCAGACCTTTGGTGCAGTCCTTGGTGCCGTGGCTGGCGGAGTGTTAGGTCATAATGTGGGTACAGGTAGTAATCTTGGTACAGCAGGAGGAGCTGTTGGAGGTGGTGCATTAGGTGCTGCTGCTGGCTCAATGGTAAAAGACAAGACCCTGGTGGAAGGCGTATCTCTAACCTATAAAGAAGGCGCCAAAGTTTATACCTCTACGCAAGTAGGAAAAAAATGCGAATTCACAACGGGTCTGGCGATGATTATCTCAACAAAAGAAGACGAGACAAGAATTCAACCAAACGCAACATGCCCTGTGACATCATAATTTGTAGGGCAGACTATGAAAAAAATAATATTGTCGATAGCTCTATCAGTCGTTAGCTCTGTAAGCGGTGCTAGTTCACTGCAAGATCAGCTTTCAGCAGTAGCTCAAGCGGAGCAGCAGGGGAATAGAGAAATCCAAAGGCAATCTGATCTTCAACAAGAAAAGTTAGACCGCGAGGCTAGCGTTGAGAGACAGCAACGGGCAAATGCTGCTGCTATTGCGACTAAAAGAGCTAATGCTATTGCTGTAGAAAAAAGAGCTCGTCAAGAAAAAATAGCAGCAGAAAATTTATCTGATAAAAAAAGAGATCAACATTACGAAGATGAGCTGCGTGATCTAGAAATCAAAAAACAAAAGCTGGCTCTTGCTAGAGAGGAGGCTAGAGTTAACAGGGAAAATGAATTTATAGATCAGGATCTTAAAGGAAGAGCTGCTCAAAATGATGTCATACAGTCTAAGGCCGACGTAAACAGAAACCTTTCTGAAGGTGGGCGGGAATTAATGAAGAGCGAAGGTAAAGCTCGGGAAAAGGAATCGAGTAGCTGGTTTAAATAATTTTTGATATCACGACTGATTACTCACTAAAGTAAAGCCACCGTCCATTATGGTGGCTTTTCTATATCTGGAATGGCTGGCGATGCGGGCTAATCTAAGCACCTGATCGGTCCGGCTATTGATATTCCCTCTCTGACCTGTCACGCATGGGATGAAGCGTAATTTGGTCTTGAGGCCTGGAAAGCGTTAGACAAGAGCCCGCGCCTCCGCCAGCGCGTCAATCTAGCGCAACAGCACTTTGCCAATCAGATACGTTGTTGCCTGTCCGCCGATGTGGACACGATCACCCACTAGCTGGCAGCGTAAATCCCCGCCACGCTCGGACACCTGACGTGCCAGCATCTGTGTTTTGTTCAGTTTTTCAGCCCAGTAAGGAATGAGCATACTATGCGCCGACCCTGTGACAGGGTCTTCCGCTACGGCTTCTCCTGGGCAGAAGAAACGGCTGACAAAATCGTATTCCCCTTCGCCTGGAGCCGTAATGCAGACCATTTTACCCAGTGGAAGCATGGCATTGATATTCGGGCGTACTGCTTCTACCTGCTGTTGATTCTCCATCACTACAATGTAATCACGCGCCACGCGCACTTCTTTGCATTCAGTGATGCCCAACGTTTCCAGCAGCAAAGGCAGCGGCATGACGGGCTCGGTTTCCCAGGCAGGGAAATCAAGCGTCAGCCATTCGCCACTGCGTGTCACCGTCAGTGGGCCAACAAACCGGGTATCGAAATGGATAGTCGTGTCTGGGTAATCAAGATGTTCAAAGATGACGTGTGCAGCAGCAAGTGTGGCATGCCCACACAGATTGATTTCACCCTGAGTGGTAAACCAGCGCAACTCAAAGCCATTATCGGTTGTGACAAAAAATGCTGTCTCTGACTGGTTATGCTGCTGAGACATTTTCAATAATGTCTCATCGGGCAACCATTCTGTGAGCGGGCATACGGCGGCGGCGTTACCCCCAAAAGTGGTATTGGTAAAGGCATCTATCATGTAAAAATCAATATGTTGCATAGCATAAACCTCTAATCGTTCTTGCAAGCTGTTCACGCTCTACCATGCCACGACAACACACAAATGCGAATCATTGAATACTTGCCGTCATTCAAATACAGCTGATTCAATAATGAAATGACGGTGTCACACCCTTTTTTAAGAGAATATTGCCGTACTTCGCACATTCTCCTGTGACAACAATCGCAAAGGATTTTTGCGCCCGTTCGTAGAACGCAAAACGGTCGATACGAGAAATAGCGGGACATGGCCCTTGCTGTGAGAGCGCGTCGCGATAACGGTGCTCAACCTCCGGGTCGAGAGAATCCCCTTCAACAGCTGCCATCATCACCAGTGGCGGGGCGTAACTGTCCAGTTCAAAAAGCGGAATGATCGCCCTGAGCAGGTCACCTACCATCAGACCGTCTGCACGAATGACCTGTGGCCCCATGCTGTGTGCCGGGAAATGGGCATCAGAAAATATTATTTCATCTCCATGACCCATTTGAGCCAGCACCTTGAGCAAGTCAGGGGAAATTAACGGTGAAATTGTTTTCAGCATCTCATACTTCCTCAGTGATTTCGGGTTCGGTTTGCGGATAAAAATAACGATACTGGTAGCGCACTTGCGCTCTGGCTTGTTTCGGGCTGGTAAACTCACCTACACCGAACCAGGCGAACATCGCCGCACCCGCAACCGTGGTTTCGGCATCGTCCAGTACTTTGATTGGAATACCGAGTCTGTCGGCTTTTATCTGATTCCATAGCGCATTACGACTTCCACCGCCGACCAGCAGCAGTTCTGTGGCGTTGAACTGGCCAATTTTTTCCAGCGTCTGCAGGTTAAGCTTGAGTTGCCCAGCCAGTGCTTCCAGTGCCGCGCGGTAAAAGTGGCCACGTGTGGTTGTGAGTGTGACACCCTGCCAGCCCGCATTTTGGTTAGTGAGCAGATCACTCTGCATCTTCACCCCCTCGGCTCCTGCGGGAACAGTGCACGCTTCATCAATCAATGTTTGCCACGGTGTTTCTGCTGTCCAAAGCAGTTTGCGTACCCATTCCAGCACACCGGAAGCCAGCCATTGCATGCCGGGATTTGTCAGACCAGGCTGACTATCAAGCTCACAAGTTGAACCAGGATACTGGCTTAATAACGGCGTATTCACTTGGGCACTGCGCACCATCAGGATTTCCCATGTACCGGAAGAAAGCACCGGCTCATTTTCCTGCGCGCCCGCACCAAACAGTGCAAATTGCGTATCGTGCCCGGCGGAGATCACCGGAATACCCGCGGGTAAGCCCAGCCGACTGGCGATATCAGACTGAAGGGTGCCAATTTGCTCACCAGCTTCAACTAACCGTGGAAAGAGTCGGCGCGGCAAGCCTAAAGCCTGCAGGATCTCCGGGCTGAAATCTCGCTGATGGATATCGAGAATCTGGCTGGTGCCAGCCATAGTGATATCTGTGGTGAATTCGCCGGTTAATCGGTGGTTGATTAATGACGAAATAAACAGCCAGGCATGAGCCTGTTCAGCCAGATGAGGGTAGTTTTCTTTGAGCCACACCAGCTTATACAACGTGTTGAAACTGAATGCGCCAACGCCGGAAATGGCCTGTAAACGTTGTGGCGTCATCATGTGACCGATGTTGTTCATCACTGCTGCTGTTCGAGGACATTTCCAACTGATAATCGGATAGAGCAGTGCACCGTGTTCATCAACCAACGCGCCATCTACACCGAATGTTGTGACGGTGATACCGCGAATGAGATATGACGAAAGTTCATCCGAGAGCGTCTGGCAGCAGTCGGTAAAGCGTTGCAGAATGTCCTCCAACGACCACTGATGCCAGGTGTTATTTTCCGTAGCGATTTCACTCGCGTTTGCCGTTGAAGCCCGGGAAACAATCTTTCCCTGACGGTCGACCGCAATGGCGCGAACGTTTGTCGCGCCGCAGTCGAGAACCAAAATGACCTCTTGCTTCATAATGACTCCAGGAACAAAAAAAGATGCCCTCTGTGGAAGTGAGGGCATAACTGATTAGCGTTTATAGAGCGGGCCATAGTTTTGGCAGGCACGATAATCCTGACCCTCAATGTCCATACCGTGCGCAGACCAGGATGAAGGACGATAGATTGTCGCGGGATCCACGTTGTGCATACAGACCGGAATACGCAGCATGGCGGCGAGGGTAATAAAATCAGCCCCAACGTGCCCAATAGTCAGCACGCCATGGTTAGCACCCCAGTTCGCCATCACGGAATAAACGTCAGTAAACGGACCTTGCCCGGTGAGACGTGGTGCAAACCAGGTCGTTGGCCAGCTGGAGTCGGTACGTTTATCGAGTGTGTCGTGCACCTCTTTCGGCAGTTCCACACTCCATCCTTCCGCGATTTGCAGCACCGGCCCCAGGCCTTTGATGATATTGACGCGGGTCATGGTGAAGGGGACTGAACCTTCGGTCAGGAAACGTGAAGAGTAGCCACCCCCTCGGAAATATTCGTGAATCGCAGGGCACCATTCGGTGGCAGCCAGGCAGTCATCCACTTCTTTCTGGGATATTTCCCAGTGCGGTTTCATTGTGGGTTTGCCTTCGCTATCGCGCTGTTTGCAAGTACCGTCAAGCGCTGCGGATCCGGAATTGATTAAGTGGATGATGCCGTGTTCTGCTCGCCCGGTCAGCAACTGGCCCGTCACGCGCTGTACTGCTTCTGGCGACCAGTATGTTCGCACATCGGCAAAGACTTGTGCCGTGCCGGTTAACTGATGGCCGAACAGCATTGCCACGCCGTTCAGACTGTCGTTTTCAGTCGCGACCACGAACGGTTCGCGTACACCGTTCCAGTCAAATGAGCTGTTCAACAGCGCTTCGGCGGTATCGCCGTTCGGGTATTGATCCGTCCAGTGGCGTTGCCCCTGGAAGCCCGCCGCAATCGCATTATAGCCAAGCGATTCTTCCACGCGGCCAATGTCTGCCAGTTTACTGTTGCCCTGCATCATGTCGCGAATGCACATTGCCATCAGTAGGCTTTCGCGCAGTATCGCTATGTTTTGTTCCGCAGTACGCTGATACTGCTTGGCGTTTTTATCTTCGCCATAGCGGAAATTCTGAAAAGCCCACGCCAGTGCCATCTCCAGTTCCGTTTCGTCATAGATTTTATGATCGATACGACGGCGCAGTTCGGTCATATCGACGGATTGAACTTTCATACCCAGCCAGGATTCGAAGAAATTGTGATCGACAATAGAACCGGCAATACCCATTGAGACCCCGCCCAGAGAGAGGTAGCTTTTCCCTTTCATACTGGCGACGGCTAAACCTGCCCTGGCGAAGCGCAGCAGTTTTTCTTCAACGTCGCACGGAATCGAAGTATCACCTGAGTCCTGGACGTCCTGGCCGTAGATGGAAAATGCAGGAATGCCTTTTTGACTATGTGCTGCCAGCGCGGCGGCCAAATACACGGCCCCCGGACGTTCCGTGCCATTGAATCCCCAAATAGCTTTTGGCCGTGTTGGATCCATATCAATCGTTTCGCTGCCATAGCACCAACACGGCGTGACGGTAATCGTTAAGCCAACGTTTTGGCTGCTGAATTTCTCTTCACATGCCGCTGATTCAACCATCCCCGCAATACAGGTATCGGAAATCACACACTCAATAGGGGTGCCGCAGGCATGGCGTAGTTTTTCTGACAGGAGTGCGGCAGTGGCTTTCGCCATATTCATGGTCTGCGTTTCTAGCGATTCACGAACGCCCATACGACGTCCATCAATGACCGGGCGAATACCAATTTTCGGTAAACTCATTCTCTTCATTCGTGGTTCCTCATCTCACTTTTTTGGCGCTCTGCTCAGGTGGATTGTGGACATCACCGCCGCAGTTGGCTTAATTAATAGAATTTTGCTAACTCGAGTTAGCATAGGTATATGAGAGTTTTTTACACAATTTTTATCGTGGATATGTGATTGGCTTCACGAGGAATGGTTAAAATTCGATCTGCGTCAAATAAATAAAAATCGGAATTTATTATAAATGTCTTTTTAATCATCAAGTTAAAATATGATTCTTGTTCGGCATCACAATTTTAAATAAAATAATTGGCTATTTTCGGCGACTAAAATAGCCTTTAGAAGGCAATCGCTAACTCGAGTTAGCAAAATTGATGTGTTCTTGTTTACTCCGTGTACTGATTAAGTATTCGCATTAAC
>NZ_DATERI010000041.1:0-17961 GCF_035271705.1 Buttiauxella sp. | reverse complement strand
GTACTCGCTTTATTTGATGAGCAAGCGACGAGAAACAGGCTGATTAGCAGGACGATGGCATTCGGAGCCCACTTTCTGACTGTGCTTTCCTTGCGCAAACTAATCCTCTGATTTCATTATCTGTACCCGCGAGCATTCGAGTTGCAGGTAGGCGGCAGCTTGAATGCTAGAGGGGATAAAAAGAAGATGTTCCTCCCCGCAGAGAGGAACAATGACGTGTTACTTAACCGGACGCAACGCAGGGAACAGGATAACGTCACGGATGGTGTGGCTGTTGGTGAACAGCATAACCATACGGTCGATACCGATGCCCAGACCTGCTGTTGGTGGCAAGCCGTGCTCCAGCGCAGTCACGTAGTCTTCGTCGAAGAACATCGCTTCGTCGTCGCCTGCGTCTTTAGCAGAAACCTGGTCTGCAAAGCGCTGAGCCTGATCTTCTGCATCGTTGAGCTCAGAGAAACCATTACCGATTTCACGGCCACCGATGAAGAACTCAAAGCGGTCTGTGATTTCTGGGTTTTCATCGTTACGACGCGCCAGTGGGGAGACTTCTGCCGGGTATTCAGTGATGAAGGTCGGCTGAATCAGATGGCTTTCTGCCACTTCTTCAAAGATCTCAGTCACTACGCGGCCCAGACCCCAGCTCTTCTCGACTTTAATGCCAATGGAAGCGGCGATTTCCAGTGCTTTAGCCATATCGTCCAGATCCGCAATGTCCGTTTCCGGGCGGTACTTTTTGATAGCTTCGCGCATAGTCAGTTTTGCGAACGGCTGGTCGAAGTCAAACATCTCTTCACCATAGTTCACCTGTGCAGTACCCAGCACTTCATGCGCCAAAGTACGGAACAGAGATTCAGTCAGTTCAATCAGATCTTTGTAATCCGCATACGCCATATAGAGTTCCATCATGGTGAACTCTGGGTTATGACGCGGGGAAATACCTTCGTTTCGGAAGTTACGGTTGATTTCGAAAACACGTTCGAAGCCACCCACTACCAGACGTTTCAGATACAGTTCCGGCGCAATACGCAGGTACATATCGATATCCAACGCATTGTGGTGAGTGACGAACGGACGAGCAGACGCACCGCCTGGGATAACCTGCATCATCGGCGTTTCAACTTCCATAAATCCACGGCCAACCATGAAGTTACGGACGCCAGCCATAATTTGCGAACGAATTTTAAAGGTGTTGCGGGATTCGTCGTTGGAAATCAGATCCAAATAACGCTGACGGTAACGAGATTCCTGATCCTGCAGACCGTGGAATTTGTCCGGCAGTGGGCGCAGAGCTTTAGTCAGCAGACGCAGTTCAGTACAGTGAATAGAAAGCTCACCGGTTTTGGTTTTGAACAGCTTGCCACGTGCGCCGAGGATGTCACCGAGGTCCCATTTTTTGAACTGCTCGTTGTAGATACCTTCTGGCAGATCATCACGCGCAACGTAAAGTTGGATGCGACCACCCACGTCCTGCAAGGTAACGAAAGACGCTTTACCCATGATACGACGCGTCATCATACGGCCAGCAACGGCAACTTCGATGCCCAACTCTTCCAGCTCTTCGTTTTCTTTAGCGTCGAAGTCAGCATGTAATTGGTCAGAGGTTTGATCGCGACGGAAATCATTTGGGAAAGCAATGCCCTGCTCACGCAGGCCAGCCAGCTTCTCGCGACGGGCTTTCAGTTCATTATTTAGATCGACCGCTTCGGTACCCTGTACTTGTTGTTCAGACATGTTGGTTCCTCATAACCCTGCTTTCAAACTTGCTTCGATAAATTTGTCCAGATCGCCATCCAGTACCGCTTGCGTGTTACGGGTTTCTACACCAGTACGCAAGTCTTTGATACGGGAGTCGTCCAGTACGTAAGAACGAATCTGGCTGCCCCAGCCGATATCCGATTTGTTGTCTTCCAGCGACTGCTTCTCAGCATTCTTTTTCTGCATTTCCAGCTCGTATAACTTCGCCTTCATCTGCTTCATCGCCTGATCTTTGTTCTTATGCTGCGAACGGTCGTTCTGGCACTGGGTTACGGTGTTGGTCGGAAGGTGGGTAATACGGACCGCAGATTCTGTACGGTTAACGTGCTGACCACCGGCACCCGATGCGCGGTAAACGTCGATACGCAGATCGGCCGGGTTGATTTCGATATCAATATTGTCATCCACTTCTGGGTAGACAAAGGCCGAACCAAAGGAGGTGTGACGACGGCCACCAGAATCGAACGGGCTCTTACGTACCAGGCGATGCACGCCAGTTTCAGTACGTAACCAACCAAAGGCATATTCACCCTGAATACGAATAGTCACAGATTTAATACCGGCGACTTCCCCTTCAGACTCTTCAATGATTTCAGTTTTGAAACCACGCGCTTCTGCCCAACGCAGATACATACGCATCAACATGCTGGCCCAGTCTTGCGCTTCGGTGCCGCCAGAACCTGACTGAATATCGATATAGCAATCAGCGCTGTCGTATTCACCGGAGAACATGCGACGGAATTCCAGCTGCGCCAGTTTAGCGTCCAGCTGATCTAACTCCACAACGGCTTCGTTGAAGGTTTCTTCGTCGTCGGCTTCGATGGCCAACTCCAGCAGACCGGAAACATCTTCCAGGCCCTGGGTCATTTGATCGAGAGTTTCGACAATCGCTTCCAGCGCAGAACGCTCTTTACCCAACGCTTGTGCGCGTTCAGGTTCATTCCACACATTAGGCTGTTCCAGCTCTGCGTTTACTTCTTCCAGGCGCTCTTTCTTGGCATCGTAGTCAAAGATACCCCCTAAGAACGTCGCTGCGCTCC
Source organism: Buttiauxella sp. (assembly GCF_035271705.1). Classification (GTDB taxonomy): domain Bacteria; phylum Pseudomonadota; class Gammaproteobacteria; order Enterobacterales; family Enterobacteriaceae; genus Buttiauxella. Next base: position 15,163 of record NZ_DATERI010000041.1, on the reverse strand, counting down.
GTAAGGTCCTGGATGCGGTTTTTTACCGGGTTAATTTCAAACATGGTCTGTATTATCTTATGTTGATGACAGAAGACGAAATGCGGTCGTAAACCAGAAAGTTTACCGGATTTACGACGCTTTTTATAGTTTTGGTTGGCTAGATGGCCCAGATATGGTCGATTAAAAGCTGAACCGTTCGGTTACCACGGAACTCGTTTACATCAAGCTTAAAGGCCAGTTCAACCTCGCGCACACCGTTATCAGGCCAGCATGCGGTATCGACGTTAAAGGCAATACCGTCGATGAGCGGCCCACCGCCGACAGGTTCCACCATCACTTTGAGATGACGCTCGCCCACCAGCCGTTGCTGTAACAAACGGAATTTACCGTCAAACAAAGGCTCCGGGAACATCTGCCCCCATGGGCCTGCATCACGCAGCATCTCGGCCGTTTCCAGTGTCATTTCTTGTACGGTAATGGCTCCGTCCGACCAAATCACGCCTTGCAGCAGTGCCGGATCCAGCCATTCGCCGACCAGAGAGCCAAAGCGCTGACGGAACTCTTCAAACTTCGCTTCTTCCAGCGACAATCCAGCCGCCATCGCATGCCCCCCAAACTTCAGCATCATGCCTGGATACAAAGTATCGAGCCGTTCGAGGGCATCGCGCATGTGCAAACCCTGCACCGAACGACCAGAGCCTTTCAGGGTGCCATCGGCTGCGGGTGCAAAGGCAATAACCGGGCGGTTAAACCGTTCCTTAATGCGAGAGGCAAGAATACCGACTACACCCTGATGCCATTGTGGATGGTACATCGCGAGGCCATACGGCAACTCATCATGGCTAAGCTCAAGCTGCTGGCACAGCGTCAGTGCCTCAACCTGCATGCCCTGCTCAATCTCTTTACGCGTCTGATTTAATGCGTCCAGCTCATTAGCTAGCATGCGAGCTTCGCCAATGTTTTCACTGAGCAATAACGCCACACCCACGGACATATCGTCCAGACGGCCAGCGGCATTCAGACGTGGACCGAGAGCAAAACCCAGATCGCTTGCCGCCAGTTTTTGCGGCTCGCGGTTGGCGACTTCCAGTAAAGCTTTAATCCCAGGACGGCATTTGCCTGCGCGAATGCGGCTCAACCCCTGCCAGGTCAGAATACGGTTATTGGTGTCGAGCGGAACAACGTCCGCCACAGTGCCCAACGCAACCAGATCCAGCAGTTCTGCAATGTTTGGGATCGCCAGCCCTTGTTGTTCGAACCAGCCACAATCGCGTAGATGCGCACGCAACGCCAGCATCAGATAAAATGCGACGCCAACACCCGCAAGGGATTTAGACGGAAACTCGCAATCAACCAAATTCGGGTTGATGATGGCTTCCGCCGCAGGTAATTCCGGCCCTGGCAAGTGGTGGTCAGTCACCACCACCGGAATGCCCAGCGCATGAGCGCGCTCAACACCGCTATGAGAAGAGATGCCGTTATCAACGGTCAGAATCAATTGCGCACCGCGCGCATGCGCCTGATCCACCACCTCTGGACTCAAGCCGTAACCATCATCAAAACGGTTGGGAACGAGATAACTGACGTTTTGACAGCCAAGACTGCGCAGCCCTAGCACACTTAATGCGGTACTGGTTGCACCATCGGCATCAAAATCGCCCACCACGATAATGCGCAAACCTTCCCGGAAAGCGTTGTGCAGTATCTGGACTGCGGTATCCATACCATTGAGTTGCTGCCACGGCAGCATCCCTTTCACGCTGCGTTCCAGATCTTGTTCGCCGCGCACGCCTCTACTGGCATAAAGGCGCTTTAAAAGCGGATGCAGTTGCTGGGGTAATACCACGGACTCATCAACCGTACGACGGCGAAGCTGTGTTTGCTGTTTCACGCGCTAACTACCCGCCTATATTGGTGAGTTGTTGATGCGCATCCAACATTTGTTTCATCTCTTTCGGCCCCTGATAACCAGGAATCACCGTGCCGTTGCTCAGTACGATCGCAGGGGTTCCCTGGATACCAAACTGCACGCCGAGGTTGTAATGGTTAGCGATATTGGTGTCGCAAGTTGCTCCAGCGACGGCGTCACCTTTCATGGCGGCATCGAAGGATTTGTTGCGGTCTTTCGCACACCAGATGGCTTTCATATCTTTTTCAGTTTGGCTTTGCAGACCCTGGCGTGGGAAGGCCAGATAACGCACGGTGATCCCCAGTGCGTTGTAGTCCTTCATCTCTTCATGCAGCTTGTGGCAATAGCCACAGGTGGTATCGGTAAATACCGTAATCACCTGTTTCTCTTGCGGAGCTTTATAGACAATCATCTCTTTTTCGAGGGCGTTCAGTTTGCCCACCAGCAATTTGTTGGTGACGTTAACCGGCTGCGCGCCACCGACATCATACAGTGGCCCCTGAATCACGTGTTTTCCGTCTTCAGTGATATATAAAACGCCGCTATCGGTTAATACCGTTTTCATGCCCGCCACAGGTGCAGACTGAATATCGGCATTTTGTACGCCTAACTTAGCCAGAGACTGCTTGATTGCGGCGTCGTCTGCATGAACAAAACCGGACAAAGAGGCCGCTAATAATGGGAGCAGCCACAAACGCTTTTTCATGATGATTCCTTTATCTTCTACCACTCACGCTCGTGGGTGGTGTTGTTGATGCAGCTGGCGTAAACGTTCGGTCGCTACATGCGTATAAATTTGGGTCGTGGACAAATCACTATGTCCAAGCAACATTTGCACGACTCGCAAGTCCGCACCATGGTTCAGTAAATGCGTGGCAAATGCGTGCCGAAGAACGTGCGGCGAAAGCTTTTCGCTGTCGATTCCCGCCTGCACTGCGTAATGCTTGATGCGGTGCCAGAATGTCTGACGCGTCATTTGTTGAGCGCGATTGCTAGGGAAGACAACATCAATCGACACGCCATTGAGCAACCATGGCCGCCCATGCTCCAGGTAGTTTTCCAGCCAGTAAACGGCTTCTTCACCCATCGGCACCAGGCGTTCTTTATTGCCTTTACCGATGACCCGTACCACGCCCTGGCGCAAGCTGACATCACTCATGGTCAGCCCCACTAACTCCGATACGCGCAGGCCAGTAGCATACAATAATTCGAGCATCGCTTTGTCACGCAACTCGATGGGCTGGTCGATACAAGGCGCTTGCAACAACCTATCTACCTGCGCTTCGCTGAGATCTTTGGGCAATCGCTGCGGCAATTTTGGTGATGAAAGCATTACGCTCGGGTCGTCGTCACGCAATTTTTCGCGGTAGATATACTGAAACAATCGACGAATCGCGCTGAGCATTCGCGCCGAGCTTGTTGCTTTATAGCCGCCTTCAAGACGTTCAGCAAACAGCGACTGCAAATCGCTGGTTTGTACATTTAGCAAGCTCAGGTCATGGCGTTCTAGCCATTCCGCGACCATTTTAAGATCCCGGCGATAGGAGTCTAACGTGTTCTGTGCCAGATTCCGCTCGAGCCAGAGCGTATCAAGAAATTGTTCGATTCGGGCCAGATCTTGTTCCACTACAGCCTCACTTACTTGCCTCACCTTTGGCGAATTGTGTCCATTATGCATGATGCACAATGGGATCTGGTACACTTGCTGTCCTGCACGTTTTTAAAAGAGTTATTAACGCGATGAACATTGGTCTTTTTTATGGCTCCAGCACTTGTTACACCGAAATGGCTGCCGAAAAAATTCGTGACATCATTGGCCCCGAACTGGTGACACTGCACAATCTAAAAGATGATGCGCCTGCCATGATGGAACAGTACGATGTGTTGATTCTCGGCATCCCAACCTGGGATTTCGGTGAAATACAGGAAGACTGGGAAACCGTCTGGGATCAACTGGATAATCTGAATCTCGATGGCAAACCGGTAGCACTTTATGGCATGGGCGACCAGCTAGGTTATGGCGAATGGTTCCTTGATGCGTTGGGTATGCTGCACGATAAACTGGCCCCACGAGGCGCTCAGTTTATAGGTTACTGGCCAACGGAAGGTTATGAATTTACTAGCCCGAAACCTGTCATTGCCGATGGGCAACTGTTCGTTGGCCTGGCACTTGATGAAACTAATCAGTACGAGTTAAGCGATGAGCGAATCCAAACCTGGTGTGAGCAAATTCTCGTAGAAATGGCCGAAAAGTTTGCCTGACGACTCAAGCTTCCCCGCTCCCGCTTGCCTGTTGTTGCATCAAGCGGCGTAAATCACGCCACTCGCCAGTATCCATGCTGTCGGCAGACAACCATAAATGCTGGCTGCGTTTGCGTCCAAGGCGGCGTAAACGCAGCATCATGCCACTACGTATTACCCACGGCGCACCGACAATTTCCCACTCCTGATTGTGCCAACGCAGGTGGTAATCGGTAAGAAGTTTCAGTTCGCCCTGGCAAGCATGAATCCGGCGTTGGCTACGAACACTGTCAAAGACCACCAGCGAAAGCAGCAGCATCCAAATTAGCGTGTAGCTCATCGGCCACGGCAACAGCAACACAAACAGTGCGATCAGTCCGTGGGCCAAGAGGGATAACCATTGCGCACGCCAGGAGACGCGAAGATCAGATTGCCACAGGACCACGTTCTTTATTCCGTGTCTGAATCAGTGTCACCATCCGTTGCAGCTCTGTGTCAGCAGATTTGCCATGATTCATTAACCAATTAAACAGGTCAGGATCATCGCTTTCCAGCAAACGGACAAATAACTGCTTATCCTCAGGGCTTAACGAGTCATATTCATATTCGAAGAATGGCATAATAGAAATATCCAGCTCACGCATTCCTCGGCGGCACGCCCAATGAACTCGGGCTTTGTTATTGATATCCATGTGCTCTTTCCTGGTTTTCTGACAAAGTAAGGTACAAATCTTAGTGTAACGTGTTTTCTTTGCACGTATTAAATGAATGTTACCGTTTGCGCGCTTTATCGTGAGAAATTTTTGTTGTGCGTTGTTGTTGCATTAACTTTGCGAGAATTCCCGCGAGTGCACAATTCACCTTATCAAACTGCTTGCATTGGCAAATGGCTCTTTTACCATTGAGCCAATTCATATGCTCAAAACCCAGGGACATCACTATGGCTTTCACTCCATTTCCTCCTCGTCAGCCAACGGCTGCAGCCCGCCTGCCGCTTACACTCATGACGCTTGATGATTGGGCACTGGCAAGCGTGACGGGCAAAGATGCAGAAACTTACCTGCAAGGCCAGGTCACGACTGATGTTGCACAACTGGCGGCAAACCAACACACGCTTTGCGCGCATTGTGACGCGAAAGGGAAGATGTGGAGTAACCTGCGTCTGTTCCATCGTGGTGAAGGTTATGCGCTGATTGAACGCCGTAATCTGCGTGATGCACAGCTTGTTGAACTCAAAAAGTATGCCGTGTTTTCCAAAGTGACCATCACACCCGATGATGAAAGTGTGCTTCTGGGCCTTGCGGGTTTCCAGGCTCGTGCGGCTCTTGCCAACGTTTTCACGACATTACCGGATGCGGAAAACCCAGTTGTTCAGGAAGGTGCGACAACTCTGCTGTGGTTTAACCTGCCCGCCGAGCGTTTCATGCTGGTTACCGATGTAACCACCGCGCAGGCACTGGCGGATAAATTGCAGGGCGAAGCACAACGTAATGACAGCCAGCAATGGCTAGCTTTAGAGATTGAAGCAGGTATTCCCGTCATTGAGCCGGTTAACAGCGCCCAGTTTATTCCGCAGGCGACCAACCTACAGGCACTCGGTGGCATCAGTTTCAAAAAAGGCTGTTATACCGGTCAAGAAATGGTGGCGCGGGCGAAGTTCCGTGGCGCTAACAAACGTGCTCTGTGGTTCCTTGCAGGAAAAGCTAGCCGCTTACCTGAAGCAGGTGAAGATCTGGAATTGAAAATGGGTGATAACTGGCGCCGTACCGGCACCGTACTCGCCGCCAGCCAACTGGATGATGGCCGTGTCTTGGTACAAGTTGTGATGAACAACGATTTGGAAGCCGACAGCGTGTTACGCGTACGCGATGACATCGGTAGCCAACTGGTTATCGAACGTCTGCCTTATTCATTAGAAGATGAATAACGCCCCGTCATACTTCAAGTTGCAGATGCGTTGACTGCACCCATTCGCCCCAGTCACATAGTTATCTATGTTCCTGGGGGTTTATGGTCTGGGCACCTGTCTGCATCTCGAATTATTTAGGGTATGGCTTCGTTTATGTCAGCTATTAACGGATATACAGATAAATCGCGAGGAAGTGGCAAACACTGCCACCCAGTACAAAACCATGCCAAATAGCGTGGTTGTACGGAATACGATTACAGACGTAGAAAATCACGCCTAAAGAATAAATCACGCCGCCCGCAGCCAATAGCGTTACGCTACCAGGCGCGAGTTTAATCACCATCTGGTAAATGACGACCAACGATAACCACCCCATGATTAAATATGTCGCTAACGACAAGACTTTAAATCGATGTGCAATGGTCAGTTTAAAAAGAATCCCCGCGAGCGCCAGTCCCCAAATAACGACCATCAGCCCGCGCGACAGGGGTGAGTCCAGCCCAACGAGTAAAAATGGCGTGTAAGTCCCGGCAATCAATAAATAAATGGCACAGTGGTCAAATTTCTTTAACCATCGTTTAGCGCGTTGATGGGGGATGGCGTGATACAGCGTTGATGCAAGAAACAGCAAGATCATGCTGCCGCCGTATAAGCTATAACTGGTTATTGCGGTCACACTCGCATGGGACTCCACCGCCTGAACCAGTAATAAAACCAGCCCGACAATCCCAAAAACCAATCCGATACCGTGGCTAATACTGTTGGCGACTTCCTCTGCCAGTGAATATCCTTTTTTGTTCAATGGTTTGTCAGCCATGTGGCTACTCCAGGTGAAACAAAAGATAGTTAATGCATCGCAGACATACCCGAATAATTCGAGTTGAAGGATGGCGGGTACAGCATAACTGAGAATGATTCCAGCTAACACCTGTACGCTAAAATAAATCTGTCAGTTGTTCTAACCCGTGGTGGGCGAAAGCTAGCCGGAATTATGGCAACATGTCGTTTGTCATCTACATTCAGCACAAGAAAAAGGCGGGTTACGATAGCCTCTTTCCCATTCGAACTTTCAGGAAGACGTACCATGTTTACTCATGCGGCAATTGCTAATCTCAACGGACTAGAAATGATGGTCTACAACTATGTCATCAAAAACCGTGACAAAGTGATGTATATGACTATCCGCGAGTTAGCCGATGCGACGGGCGTGTCCACCACCACCGTGTTGCGTTTTTGCCGCAAGTTAAATTGCGAAGGTTATTCCGAGTTTCGTGTTCGCTTTAAATTATATCTTGAGCAAAATGATGAACAATTAGTTAACTTCGGCCCAAGTGAAATTATTAGCTTTTTTAAAAGCACCAACAATGAAGAATTTGATAGTTTAATTGACCAGGCAGTTGATATTATTTGTTCATCCGAACGTATTATATTTGTCGGTGCGGGAACATCAGGTGCATTAGCAAAATATGGCGCTCGTTTCTTTTCAAATGTTGGGAAATTTAGTAACCATATTGACGACCCTTATTTTCCGGTTACCAACGACATGGCTAAAAATGCCCTGGCGATTGTCCTTTCAGTTTCCGGTGAAACCGAAGAGATCCTGCGCTTTGCCAGCCAGTTCAGCCTGCATAACTGCAAAGTACTCTCTGTCACTAGTCACGAAAACTCATCGCTGGCAAAACTCGCTGACTTTAATCTCTCCTGGCATATTCCACTCACCCGCGTCGGAGGTGTTTATGACATCACCACCCAAATCCCTGTCATTTATATTTTAGAAACCATTGGCCGTAAATTGGCGAAGAAAATGGCATAAAAAACATCCTGTTTTTTCCATGTAACAAATCACATTAACCGTGATTTGTTATATCGTGACAATTAAATCTCATTTGTTAGACTCCAGAGCAGAGATAATTAACTTAACGCTTAAATGTGATGTATCCCACATTATATTCGGCGCTAACCGTGAGATTGACGAATATGAAGAAACTGACCTTACCAAAAGACTTTTTATGGGGCGGCGCCGTTGCTGCGCATCAGGTAGAAGGTGGCTGGAACAAAGAAGGTAAAGGCCCAAGTATTTGTGATGTACTGACCGGTGGCGCACATGGTGTACCGCGTGAAATCACTCAAGAAGTTGTCCCTGGCAAATATTATCCTAACCATGAAGCCATCGATTTCCACGGTCATTACAAAGAAGATATCGCACTGTTTGCCGAAATGGGCTTCAAATGTTTCCGTACCTCAATAGCCTGGACGCGCATTTTCCCAAAAGGCGATGAGCTGCAACCGAATGAAGAAGGGCTGAAGTTCTACGACGACATGTTCGATGAGTTGCTGAAATACAACATCGAACCCGTAATCACCCTCTCCCACTTTGAAATGCCACACCATCTGGTGACTGAATACGGTGGCTGGACTAACCGTAAAGTGGTCGATTTCTTTGTACGATTTGCCGAAGTGGTGTTTGAACGCTACAAGAGCAAAGTGAAGTACTGGATGACCTTTAACGAGATCAACAACCAGCGTAACTGGCGTGCACCGTTGTTCGGTTACTGCTGTTCGGGTGTCGTTTACACCGAGCACGACAATCCAGAAGAGGTGATGTACCAGGTTCTTCATCACCAATTTGTGGCAAGCGCCATGGCGGTGAAAATTGGTCATCGCATCAATCCTGAAATGCAAATCGGCTGTATGTTGGCGATGGTGCCGCTGTACCCGTTCTCCTGCAAACCAGAAGACCAGATGTTCGCGCAAGAATCTATGCGTGAGCGTTACGTCTTTACCGATGTGCAATTGCGCGGGTATTACCCATCTTATGTGTTAAACGAGTGGGAACGCCGCGAGTTCAACATCAAAATGGAAGCCGGTGATGAGCAAATCCTGCGCGATGGCGTGTGCGATTACCTCGGATTCAGCTATTACATGACTAACGCCGTGAAAGCGGACGGCGGCAGCGGCGATGCATTATCTGGTTTCCAGGGCAGTGTGCCAAACCCGCATGTTAAGGCGTCTGATTGGGGCTGGCAGATTGATCCGGTTGGCTTGCGTTACGCACTTTGCGAGTTGTACGAACGCTACCAGAAACCGCTGTTTATCGTCGAAAACGGCTTTGGTGCTTACGACAAAGTGGAAGAAGACGGCTCAATCAATGACGACTACCGTATTGATTACCTGAAAGCGCACGTTGCCGAGATGATGAAAGCGGTCACTTACGATGGCGTGGATTTAATGGGTTACACCCCATGGGGCTGTATCGACTGCGTGTCGTTCACCACCGGCCAGTACAGCAAACGCTACGGCTTTATCTATGTGAACAAGCATGACGATGGTACTGGCGATATGTCTCGCTCACGCAAGAAGAGCTTTAACTGGTACAAAGAAGTCATTGCCAGCAACGGCGAAAACATCTGATTGATTTAGTTTATATAACGCCCCGTTTCGGGGCGTTTTGATTTCAGGTCGGCAAAGCAAAACGGAAGCACGCTCCGGTTTCTGACCTTTCCACGAGAGCAATGTCGCTGCCATGTAACTGCAACATCTGGCGCACAATCATCAGCCCTAAACCACCGACTCTCACATGTGACTGGTTCACAATTGAAGGGCGTACAAACAATCCTTCTTTCAGCTCTTGCGGGATCCCAGGCCCGCTATCGCTTATCTGCACCATCACTTTTTCGCCCTCCTTCCACAACCGCACCGCCACAGAGCCTTGCTCTGGCGTATGACGAATAGCGTTATCCAGCAGGTTGGTCAGCACCCGTTCAATCATTCCTAGATCCGCGTCAATCAATGGCAATCCAGGCTGGATATCGGCCACTAATTGCAATTTCCGTGTTTGGGTCATCAGTTCGAATTTCTGGAAGACGTCCTGCAATAATTCGCCAAGGCAGAAATGTTCTTTTTGTGGCTTTACCACGCCATATTCAAGACGCGCTAATTCGAACAGTGATTGTGCGAGTGTGCGAACTTTCAGGCTTTGCGCTAACGCGATGTCCAGATAGCGTTTTTTCTCGGTTTCAGAAAGCGTTGCTGACATCACGGATAAACTTTCCAGATAACCATGTAGTGAGGTTAATGGCGTGCGCAAGTCATGAGAAATATTGGCAACAAACTCACGGCGCAGTTGGTCTTGTTGTGAAAGACGGTGCCACTGCTCCGAAATACGTCGCGCCATCATTATCACGCCCTGACGCAGCAGGCTTATTTCATCGTGTCTGTGCACTTTTTCCAGCGGCAGCTCGGCCATCGCTTTCATCTCCGCCATACCGCCGGTTTCCAGCGCATTCACCTGATGAGAGAGCGCACGCAGTGGGCGAGTAATCCAACGAAACGCCAGTGCACCGACGATCAGCCCGAGTAATGCGACCAGGCTAATCGAGAGTAAAACGACTTTAAAGAGCGTATTTGATTGCGCATCACTGGCAAGCGCGTTGTATTTTTCACCCAGCAAAATGACATACAAATAGCCTTTCACCTGACCGTTTTGCAGCATCGGCGCCACGCTGAACACTTTTTTGCCCTCCGCACTGCGCGGATCATCACCATAGATCGGATATTGGCGATCGTTTAGCGCAGATTGGATCGGATCCAAATCAACGCGATGACGTTTTATATGGTTGGGCGGCGCGGCATCACCAATGATATTACCTTTATCATCAAGCAGATAAACTTCAACGCTTGGATTTACCGTCATCAGACTCTCAAACAAACTGCGCACTGAATCATTGTTCAAGCCGTCTTGCCCGAGCAAAGGATAATTCTGGTTGATGTGTTCAGCCAGCGAACCTGAAAGCTGTTGAATCACCGCCTGGCTGTACTGGGTGCTGGTGCGAATTTGCAGCCACCCCAGCAGAGCACAAGAAGTAATGAGCAGTAACGCAAAAACCAGAGTCAGGCGCTGTGAAAGAGAGAGTTTTCGCATGGTTTACTCGTTTCGCGGTGCGATGAATTTGTAGCCTTTTCCCCACACCGTGAGAATGAATTCAGGCTCAGCGGGGTTGTCTTCAATCTTGATGCGTAACCGGTTGATATGCGTGTTGACCGTGTGTTCGTAGCCTTCATGTTGATAGCCCCAAACCTGATTTAGCAAATTCAGTCGGGAGAAAACTTCGCCCGGATTTTTTGCAAAGAACCACAGCAGGTCGAACTCACGCGGTGTAAGTTCAATGGGCTGTTGTCTGAGGCGCACATCGCGGGCCAGAGGGTCGATAGTCAGTCTTTCAAACGTGAGGATTCCCGCATCCTGCATCAGGTTCTGGCTCATCGCTTCCTGGCGACGGAAAAGTGCTTTAACGCGTGCAACCAGTTCCAGCATTGAGAACGGTTTTGCCAGGTAATCATCGGCTCCCAGTTCCAACCCTAAAACCCGATGCGTTTCACTGGAGCGCGCGCTGATCATGACGATCGGCGTGTAGCGGGTCATGGTGCGAGCATGGCGACAAATTTCCAGGCCATCGACGCCTGGCAGCATGAGATCAAGTATCAGCGCATCCCAACCACCCTGTTTGAGCAGTTCCAGTCCCAAAACGCCATCTGCCGCATGAACAATTTCATAGCCTTCTTTGCGCAAATGCAGCTGCAAGAGTTCAGCAATATTTTCGTCATCCTCAACGATTAATAACTTTTTGGGCATTATCACTTCGCCTTATATCCGCCTGTTAGAGAAAGTCTATACAACATTCGAGCGTCGAGTTATCACATTTAATTTAACTATTCAGGGGACGCTGGCGGCCAAATATAAACCAAGGAAGGATGACTAAAGAGGAGGTGGGAAAAACAGTAAGCAGAATAATGACAATGACCTTCACATTCAGGTCACTGCCTTTTTTATTTTCCGCCTGCTAAATCCAGGAAGCTGCCCGTCACGTACGAGGCTTTATCGGTACCCCGGCCCTCTCCGCACGGGAGAGGGTTAGGTGAGGGGTGTTTTAGAACTTACTGATATTCGCTCATCGGTACGCAAGAACAGAACAGATTACGGTCACCGAACACATCGTCCAGGCGCTTCACAGTCGGCCAGTATTTATTGCCATGGGCTACCGGGAAGACAGCCAGTTCGCGGGTGTATGGATGTGTCCACTCAGCAACGATTTCGTCCTGTGTATGCGGTGCGTTAACCAGCGGGTTATCTTCCAGTGGCCATTCACCGCGTGCAACACGGTCGATTTCAGTGCGGATAGTCAGCATCGCATCGATAAAGCGATCCAGTTCCAGTTTGCTTTCGGATTCGGTTGGTTCAACCATCAGCGTACCCGCAACCGGGAATGACATGGTTGGTGCATGGAAACCGAAATCAATCAGTCGCTTAGCAATATCCAGTTCGCTAATACCGGTTTCTTCTTTCAGTGGGCGAATGTCGAGAATACATTCGTGCGCCACGTGCCCACTACGGCCGGTATAAAGGATTGGGAAAGCAGACTTCAGGCGAGTCGCAATATAGTTAGCATTCAGGATAGCCACCTGGCTTGCCTTCTTCAGACCCTGCGCGCCCATCATACGGATATACATCCAGCTGATTGGCAGAATTGAAGCGCTACCAAATGGTGCCGCAGAAACTGCGCCCTGCTGAGTCAGCATCTCTTCAATCTGTACCACGCTGTGGCCTGGCACGAACGGCGCCAGGTGTGCTTTCACACCGATTGGCCCCATACCTGGGCCACCACCGCCGTGTGGAATGCAGAAGGTTTTATGCAGGTTAAGGTGCGAAACATCCGCGCCGATGTAACCTGGAGAAGTGATCCCAACCTGAGCGTTCATGTTCGCGCCATCAAGATAAACCTGGCCGCCGAATTGATGAACGATCTGGCAGACTTCGCGGATCGTTTCTTCATATACACCGTGAGTCGACGGGTAGGTCACCATGATGCAGGACAGTGCATCACCCGCTTGTTCTGCTTTAGCGCGCAGATCGTGCAGATCGATATTACCTTGTTTGTCACAAGCCACGACCACAACTTCCATGCCAGCCATCTGCGCAGATGCAGGGTTAGTGCCGTGCGCTGAGCTTGGGATCAGGCAAAGATTACGGCTGCCTTCGTTGCGGCTTTCGTGATAACGACGAATCGCCAGCAGACCCGCATATTCACCTTGTGCACCAGAGTTTGGCTGCATGCAAAGTGCATCATAACCGGTCAGTTTCACCAGCCAGTCAGAAAGCTGGGAGATCATCTGGTGATAACCTTCTGCCTGGTTTGCCGGGCAGAAAGGATGCAGCTCAGCAAATTCCGGCCAAGTGATTGGGATCATCTCAGCAGCAGCATTGAGCTTCATGGTGCACGATCCCAGCGGGATCATGGCCTGGTTGAGCGCCAGATCTTTACGCTCAAGACTGTGCATGTAGCGCATCATTTCGGTTTCGCTGTGGTAGCGGTTAAACACCGGATGCGTCAGGAATTCGTCATTACGCAGCATAGCAGCAGGGATAGAGAGGCTGTCACCTGCTACGTTTTGATCAAGCTTATCAATATCCAGGCCGTGGTTGTCACCCAGCAATACGCTGAACAGCGTCTGCACATCTTCACGCGTGGTCGCTTCATCAAGCGTAATGCCAACCGCATTCAGAATGTCGCTACGCAGGTTGATTTCACTGGCTTCAGCACGCGTAAGGACAGCGGCTTTATCGGTCACTTCAACACACAAGGTGTCGAACCAATGCTTGTGACGCAGCACCAGGCCTTTTTGTTGCAGGCCAGCGGCCAGAATATCGGTCAGGCGGTGAATGCGCCCTGCAATGCGTTTCAGGCCGGCTGGGCCGTGGAATACCGCATACAGGCTGGCAATGTTCGCCAACAGAACCTGGGAAGTACAAATGTTGGAGTTCGCTTTCTCGCGGCGGATATGTTGCTCACGCGTTTGCATCGCCATGCGCAGTGCGGTGCGTCCCGCAGCATCGCGTGAAACGCCGATAATACGGCCTGGCATGGAACGTTTGAATTCATCACGTGCAGCAAAGAATGCAGCATGTGGGCCACCGTAACCCATTGGCACGCCAAAACGCTGTGCAGAACCAAATACGATGTCAGCACCTTGTTTGCCCGGTGCGGTTAACTGAACTAGCGTCATAAAGTCAGCGGCAACACTCACGATGACTTTACGTTGTTTCAATTCGGTAATCAGAGCGCTGTAGTCATGGACTTCACCCGTGGTGCCAACTTGTTGCAGCAGCACACCAAACACATCCTGATGATCCAGCACTTTTACAGCGTCATCGACAATCACATCAAAGCCGAAGGTTTCAGCACGCGTGCGAACGACATCCAGCGTTTGTGGGTGTACGTCGGCTGCCACAAAGAAACGGTTGGCATTTTTCAGTTTGCTGACGCGCTTTGCCATCGCCATGGCTTCTGCAGCGGCGGTCGCCTCGTCCAGCAAAGAAGCAGAGGCGATGTCCAGACCGGTCAAATCCAGCGTCACTTGTTGGAAGTTAAGCAGCGCTTCAAGACGGCCCTGTGATACTTCGGGTTGATATGGCGTATACGCCGTGTACCAACCTGGATTTTCCAGCATGTTACGCAGGATAACCGGCGGAGTTTGTACCGCGGTGTAACCCATGCCGATGTACGTTTTAAAACGCTTGTTACGGCTGGCAATGGTCTTTAATTCAGCCAAGGCCGCGAATTCGGTAGCAGCCTCACCCACCTGTGGTGGCTCAGCAAGCTGGATATCAGCCGGAACGATAGAGGCTATCAATTCGTTCAATGAACGAGCGCCCACTGTCTCCAGCATTTCATGTTGCTGTTGTGCGTTCGGTCCAATGTGACGGTCGATAAACGCTTCGTGATTTTCAAGCTGACGTAAAGACTGGGTCATGAGCGGTGATTCCTGAAACATGTGGGGCTTTAGCGGTGGATGGCACTACGTTTATCCACCTTACAAAACCGGGCTGGTACAGCTCACCCGACTAATTTCGATTCCCAAAATCATTTGTGTTGCTGGTAGGCGGCAAGCGAAAGCATCCCCCAGGAGCGTACATAAGTACGAGGCTGGGGTGTTTGAGCGACGCCAACACCCCAGCAACACGAAGGATGAATGGAATTTATTCGTCTTCGAGTAATGCTTCGTATGCCGTCGCATCCAGCAAATCGTCCAGTTCAGACTCATCGCTGGCTTTGATTTTGAAGATC
>NZ_DATERI010000040.1:0-13160 GCF_035271705.1 Buttiauxella sp. | reverse complement strand
GTTGATGAAACAGAATATGCCTGGCGGCACTAGCGCGGTGGTCCCACCTGACCCCATGCCGAACTCAGAAGTGAAACGCCGTAGCGCCGATGGTAGTGTGGGGTCTCCCCATGCGAGAGTAGGGAACTGCCAGGCTCCAATTAAGCAAAAAGCCCTGTACTGACGTGCAGGGCTTTTTGCTGTCTGTGTCAGACACAGAACCCCCGCTGGCCCCCCCCTGTCATGCAAGCCAACCTGTAAAACCTCCCCAGTACCCTCATTATATTTCACTACTAAAACTGTTATTAACAAGCATAATCCACCGTATGAAAACCTTGTTCTTAAGTGAAACATTTTCAACTATCTTATGAACACTCGACATTTGACAAAGGTCGAGTTATCTTCAGCTATCTGGATGTCTAAACGTTTAAACGTATGCTGTGAGGAAGTAAGGTTATGCCAATTCGGGTACTGGATGAGTTACCAGCAGTCAATTTCCTGCGTGATGAGAATGTCTTTGTCATGACAACATCGCGTGCCAGCAACCAGGAGATCCGTCCGCTAAAAGTGCTCATACTTAATCTGATGCCGAAAAAGATTGAGACCGAGAACCAGTTTTTGCGTCTGCTCTCTAACTCTCCTTTGCAAGTTGACGTACAACTGTTGCGTGTCGATTCCCGCGAATCCCGTAATACACCGACTGAGCATCTCAATAATTTCTACTGTAATTTCGACGATATTCAGGACGAAAATTTTGATGGTCTGATCGTCACTGGTGCCCCACTCGGTTTGGTTGAATTTAATGATGTTGCCTACTGGCCGCAGATCGAACAAGTGATTCACTGGGCCAAAGATCACGTGACCTCAACGCTCTTTGTCTGTTGGGCTGTGCAGGCTGCACTGAATATTCTCTACGGTATCCCTAAACAAACGCGCAAAGAAAAGCTGTCTGGAGTGTATGCACATAACCTCACTTACCCACATGCCCTGTTAACTCGCGGTTTCGATGACACCTTCCTGGCGCCACACTCACGCTACGCTGATTTTCCTGCAACATTGATTCGTGACTACACCGATCTCGAAGTTCTGGCTGAATCTGAAGAAGGGGATGCATATCTGTTTGGCAGCAAAGACAAGCGTATTGCCTTTGTTACGGGTCATCCGGAATATGATGCACATACCCTTTCAGGTGAGTATTTCCGCGACGTAGAAGCGGGTCTGAATCCTGATGTGCCGTATAACTATTTCCCTAATAACGATCCGCAGAAAAAGCCGCATGCTACATGGCGTAGCCACGGGAATTTACTGTTCACCAACTGGTTAAACTACTATGTCTACCAGATAACACCATTCGATCTGCGTCATATGAACCCAACGCTCGATTAAGCGTTTCAGCATCCCACCAGCTCTGAGATCAAGGCACCTACGGGTGCCTTTTTTATTTTCTAAAAACGCATTCCCTACCTGAATAATATTTAACTTCATATATATCAATGCGATGAATGATTTTAATTACAAAAATGGAAATTGTTTTTGATTTTAAAAAATCATGAAGTAGTCTTAACACTGTTGAGTGAAAACCGGACGCTGGACGGACCAGATCCATTTGGCAGTATCGACGGGATAAGACGAGGGGAAAATCCAATGACACAACAGACAGTTAGCGCAGAGTTGGCCTTTAGCCAGCCATTTGGTGAACCAGAGCGGCAGATCCTGACGCCTGATGCAGTAGAGTTTCTCAGCGAACTCGTCACCCGCTTTACACCGCAACGTAATATGCTGTTGGCGGCGCGCACCGTTCAACAGGCTGAAATCGACGCAGGTAAGCTTCCCGATTTCATTTCGGAAACCAGTTCCATTCGAGAATCAGAATGGACTATACGCGGGATTCCAGCCGATTTACTCGATCGCCGTGTTGAGATTACCGGGCCAGTCGAACGAAAAATGGTAATTAACGCGCTGAATGCTAACGTCAAAGTGTTCATGGCTGACTTTGAGGATTCTCTGGCTCCAAGCTGGAGCAAAGTTATCGACGGGCAAATCAACCTGCGCGATGCCATCCGCGGGACGATCAGTTGGGCTAACGAAGCCGGGAAAATTTACCAGCTCAAACCTGATCCGGCAGTATTAGTCTGCCGTGTGCGTGGCCTGCACTTACCGGAAAAACACGTCACCTGGCGTGATGATCCCATTCCTGGCAGCCTGTTTGATTTCGCGCTCTACTTCTTCCACAACGTGGATGCTCTGCAGGCAAAAGGTAGCGGCCCGTATTTCTACCTGCCAAAAACACAATCCTGGCAGGAAGCGGCCTGGTGGAGCGAAGTGTTCAGCTTTACCGAAGATCATTTCTCCCTGCCGCGCGGCACCATTAAAGCGACGTTGCTGATTGAAACGCTCCCAGCAGTATTCCAGATGGATGAGATCCTGCATGCGCTGCGCGATCACATTGTTGGCCTGAATTGCGGGCGTTGGGATTACATCTTCAGCTACATCAAGACGTTGAAGAATCATCCGGATCGCATCCTGCCGGACAGGCAGTCGGTCACCATGGACAAACCGTTCCTGAATGCTTACTCACGTTTGCTGATCAAAACCTGTCATCGCCGGGGTGCTTTCGCTATGGGGGGCATGGCAGCGTTCATCCCGAGTAAAGACAGTCAACGTAACGACTGGGTACTCAACAAAGTGAGAGCCGATAAGCAAATGGAAGCCACCAATGGCCACGATGGCACATGGGTTGCGCATCCAGGTCTTGCCGACACGGTGATGGAAGTCTTTAGCAATGCGTTGGGCGACGATAAAAACCAATTGTCGATTTTGCGTGAAGAAGATGCGCCGATTACCGCAGCACAACTGCTGGAGCCGTGTCCTGGCGAGCGCACAGAAGAAGGTATGCGGGCCAATATCCGCGTTGCGGTGCAGTACATCGAAGCATGGATTTCCGGCAATGGTTGCGTGCCGATTTATGGCTTGATGGAAGATGCCGCCACCGCAGAAATCTCACGCACCTCAATCTGGCAGTGGATTCATCATCAAAAAACGTTGAGTAACGGCGAGACGGTGACTAAGGCGCTGTTCCGCCAAATGCTGGCCGAAGAGATGTTCGTTATTCAGGAGGAGTTAGGTGACGAGCGTTTCAGCCAGGGGCGCTTTGATGAAGCTGCTCGTCTGATGGAGCAAATCACCACCTCTGACACCTTAATCGATTTTTTGACACTGCCAGGCTACCGCCTGCTTGCCTGATTTCCAGGCTATTTTATTTGCCATTTTGGACCCGGGCTGTGCTCAGAATCCTCATGTACTACATGTACGTTTCGGTTCTTGCGCGCAGGCCGTGTCCAAACTGCCAGCAACAATAACGCCTGGAAAACCGGGCAGCATATGGAGCATCTGCAATGAAAACCTCACGCACTCAACAAATCCAACAATTACAAGAAGATTGGACTCAAGCACGCTGGGAAGGTATTAAGCGCCCTTATACCGCAGAAGAAGTCATCAAGCTGCGCGGCTCGGTGAATCCAGAATGTACCCTGGCACAAAACGGCGCAGCCAGAATGTGGCGCTTGCTGCACGGCGAATCGAAAAAAGGTTATATCAATAGCTTGGGTGCGTTAACTGGCGGGCAGGCGTTACAACAGGCGAAAGCAGGCATTGAAGCCATTTATCTTTCAGGATGGCAGGTTGCGGCAGATGCGAACCTGGCTTCCAGCATGTACCCGGATCAATCGCTGTATCCAGCAAACTCCGTTCCAGCGGTGGTCGATCGGATCAACAACACTTTCCGTCGTGCCGATCAGATCCAGTGGGCATCAAATATCGAGCCGGGTGATCCGCGCTATGTCGATTACTACCTGCCGATCGTCGCCGATGCTGAAGCAGGCTTTGGTGGCGTACTCAATGCATTCGAGCTGATGAAATCAATGATTCAGGCCGGTGCAGCAGCCGTTCACTTTGAAGACCAATTAGCTTCGGTGAAGAAGTGCGGCCATATGGGTGGCAAGGTACTCGTACCGACTCAAGAAGCCATTCAGAAATTAGTCGCAGCACGTCTCGCAGCTGACGTAATGGGTGTACCGACACTGGTGATTGCTCGTACTGACGCTGACGCCGCTGATTTAATCACCTCAGATTGCGATGAATACGATCGCGAATTCATCACTGGCGAACGCACACAAGAAGGGTTCTATCGTACCCGTGCAGGTATTGAGCAGGCAATTAGCCGTGGCCTTGCTTACGCGCCTTACGCTGATTTGGTGTGGTGTGAAACGTCGAAACCAGACCTTGAGCAGGCACGCCGTTTTGCTGATGCCATTCACGCCCGTTTCCCTGGAAAACTGCTGGCTTACAACTGTTCGCCATCGTTTAACTGGAAGAAAAATCTGGATGATAAAACCATTGCTTCATTCCAGGAGGAACTGTCAGCGATGGGCTACAAATACCAGTTCATTACGCTGGCAGGCATCCATAGCATGTGGTTTAACATGTTCGACCTGGCTCACGCCTACGCGCAGGGCGAGGGAATGAGACATTACGTTGAGAAAGTGCAGCAACCAGAGTTTGCCAAAGCACCAGAAGGCTACACCTTCGTTTCCCATCAGCAGGAAGTTGGCACCGGCTATTTTGACCGCGTGACGACGATTATTCAGGGCGGCGCATCTTCAGTTACCGCACTGACCGGCTCAACGGAAGAAGAACAATTCTGATGTGAGGAACCAGCCTAAGGGTCTGCGTAGGGCGGATAAGCAGCGCATCATCCGCCGTTTTTTTGCTGTGAGGTAAAGTATGACACGTAGGCTGGAACTGTTAATTGCGCACACCATCTTGCAAGGCTTTGACGCGCAATATGGTCGCTTTCTGGAAATAACTGCCGGAGCGCAGCAGCGCTTCGAGCAAGCAGACTGGCATGCGGTTCAGCGGGCGATGAAAAGTCGCATCCATCTTTATGATCACCACGTGGGCTTGGTGGTGGAGCAATTACGCTGCATTACGGGTGGTCACAATACTGACGACGAGTTTTTATTGCGCGTCAAAGCGCAGTACACCCAGTTGTTGCCCGATTACCCTCGTTTTGAAATCGCCGAGAGCTTTTTCAATTCCGTTTATTGTCGCCTCTTCGACCACCGCTCGTTATCTCCCGAGCGGCTTTTTATCTTCAGTTCTCAGGATGAAAAGCGCTTTCGTGCGATTCCTCGTCCGCTGTCTAAGACATTTATTCCCACTTCAGGATGGCAACCCCTTTTGGGCACCTTACTCCGAGACTTGCCCTTACGGCTGCCATGGCAAGATTTAGCGCGTGATGTGGGTTACATCATTGCGCATTTGACAGAAACCTTTGGTGCGGATGTTTTGCAGCATGCTTCCCTGGACATCGCCAACGAACTGTTTTATCGCAATAAGGCCGCCTGGCTGGTTGGAAAGCTGGTGTTGCCGACCGAGACAGTACCTTTTTTGCTCCCCATTCATCGTACGGATGATGGGCTTTTAGTGATTGATACCTGTCTGACCAGCAACTCCGAGGCGAGTATTGTCTTCGGCTTTGCGCGATCGTATTTCATGGTATATGCCCCACAGCCTGCCGCTTTGGTTGAATGGCTACGTGAGTTATTACCGGGTAAAACGACCGCTGAACTGTATATGGCGATTGGTTGCCAGAAACACGGTAAAACCGAAAGCTATCGTGAATACTTGACCTATATTGCTGCGGCTGACGAGCAGTTCATTGAAGCGCCCGGTATCCGTGGAATGGTGATGCTGGTGTTTACGCTCCCAGGGTTTGACCGGGTCTTTAAGGTCATTAAAGACAAATTTGCCCCGCAAAAAGAGGTGACTGCCGAACGGGTGCGTGAGTGCTATCAGCTGGTTAAGGATCACGATCGCGTTGGTCGTATGGCCGATACCCAAGAGTTTGAAAACTTTGTGCTGTCAAAACATCAGATTAGCCGACCACTGCTGGAGTTGTTGTATCAGGAAGTCCCAGGAAAATTAACCGATCTGGGTGACCATATTGCCATCAGCCATCTCTATATTGAACGCAGAATGGTGCCGCTGAATTTGTGGCTGGAGCAAGTAGAAGGGCAGCCGTTGCGCGATGCGGTAGAAGAGTACGGTAATGCCATCCGCCAACTTGCTGCCGCGAATATTTTCCCCGGCGACATGTTATTTAAAAACTTTGGTGTCACCCGGCATGGGCGTGTCGTGTTCTACGATTACGATGAGATTTGCTACATGACGGAGGTGAACTTCCGTGACGTACCGCCGCCGCGTTATCCAGAAGATGAACTCTCCGCCGAACCGTGGTACAGCGTAGCGGCGGGCGATGTATTCCCCGAAGAGTTCCGTCACTATTTATGCGCCGACCCGCGTATCCGTCAGCTGTTTGATGAGATGCACAGTGACCTGTTTCGCGCCGATTATTGGCGCACGTTGCAGGAGCGTATCCGCAACGGTCACGTAGAAGATGTGTTTGCCTATCGCAAGCGCCAACGGTTCTGCCAGCGCTACCCATCATCTTTCTGACAACAAATGCGTTGGCTGCACTTGCTCACCCAGTCACTGACTCAAGTCAGTGACTGGGGATTCACGGGCAAAAGAATAGCTCTATCGCCCACCACCGTACGCCTGAGTTATCTCTTTCGCCGCTTTAATCACTAACGCACCCAACTCAGTGACGCGGTCATCCGTAATGCGCGAAATCGGCCCGGAAATCGAAATGGCGGCAAACGCTTCATGATGCTCATCAAAAATACATGCGGCGACACAACGCAGGCCCAGAGCATGTTCTTCATCATCAAATGAATAACCGCGTTTGCGGGTTTGCGCCAAATCTTCTTTCAGATGCAGCGGGGATGTGAGCGTCGCAGGAGTGTAACTGTGCAGACCTTTGCGATGCAGCAAAGTCACAACTTGATCGTCACTTAGATTGGCAAGAAACACCTTTCCGGCACCCGACGCATGCATCGGCAATTTGCCGCCAATAGGGGCGGACATACGCATCAACTGGGCGCATTGTACCTGGTCGATAATAATCGCCTGGTGATCGCTATGGTCGAGCACGGCCAGATTCACCGTTTCGCCGGAATCTTCCATCACCTTGCGCAGCATCGGGTGCACAATTGCCAGAAGATTACGGCTTTGCAGGAAGCTACTGCCGACGACGAACGCGTGTGCGCCAATCGTCCAGTGACCTAAATCACCAATCTGGCGAACAAAGCCAAGCTGCTGCATAGTCGTCAGCAGACGATGAGTCGTTGAATTAGGTAAGCCAGCCTGCTGTGCAAGTTCAGTGAGCGCAACGCTACCATGAGACTCGGCAATCCATTCAAGCAGTTTCAAACCGCGAGTTAATGACTGAACCTGCCCGGTAGGCTGTGGCGCAGTGGCGGTGGCTGTGCGCGGTTTTTTTCCACGCTTGGCGGGAACGGCAGCGACCATAACTAACTCCTGTTTTCGTATCGTGGAAATCATTTTCGTTTTATTTGAAGATAATGCAACCTGCATTGGACTCATCGGATCAGTTAGGTGAACATGTCTCATGTTCTATTGCTTTGCGACTCTACCCTCATACTTCAAGTTGCAGATGCGTTGACTGCACCCGTGCGCTCCGGTCACATAGTTCACTATGCTCCCGGGGACTTACGGCCTGGTCGCTTTTTCTGCAACTCGAATTATTTTGGGTATATTACAACTTGTGACAGTATGACTTGTTGGGCTGACTGGCTTGGGTAAACAGGTGGGAGTGAGAGTGAGCAATAATTTAGAAAAACTGCATGAGCAGTTGAAAGAACGTATTTTGGTACTGGATGGTGGTATGGGAACCATGATCCAGAGTTACCGTCTTGATGAGAGCGATTTCCGAGGTGAGCGCTTTGCGGACTGGCCGTGTGACCTGAAAGGGAACAATGACTTGCTGGTGCTGAGTAAACCGGAAATCATTGCCGCCATTCACTACGCCTATTTTGAAGCCGGTGCCGACATCGTCGAAACCAACACCTTCAACTCAACGACCATCGCGATGGCGGATTACCAAATGGAATCCCTGTCGGCAGAAATTAACTACGAAGCGGCAAAACTTGCCCGCGCATGCGCTGACGAGTGGACTGCTCGCACACCAGAAAAACCACGCTATGTGGCAGGTGTTCTGGGCCCAACCAACCGTACCGCCTCTATTTCCCCGGACGTTAACGATCCCGCGTTTCGTAATGTCACCTTTGATCAGCTGGTGGATGCCTACCGTGAATCCACTCGTGCGCTGGTGGAAGGTGGTGCAGATCTGATAATGATTGAAACGGTGTTCGATACCCTGAACGCCAAAGCGGCTATTTTTGGGGTTAAAACCGAATTTGAAGCGCTGGGTGTCGATCTGCCAATCATGATCTCTGGCACCATTACTGACGCCTCAGGCCGTACGCTTTCCGGCCAAACTACCGAAGCTTTCTATAACTCATTACGCCATGCAGATGCGCTGAGCTTCGGCCTGAACTGTGCATTGGGGCCAGATGAACTGCGCCAGTATGTCGCAGAGCTTTCACGTATCGCTGACTGCTATGTCACCGCGCACCCGAACGCCGGTCTGCCCAATGCCTTTGGTGAATACGATCTCGATGCCGCTGAGATGGCGAGCCAGATTGGCGAATGGGCAAACGCAGGGTTCCTGAATATCATCGGCGGTTGCTGTGGTACCACTCCGGCACACATCGCTGCGATGAGCAAAGCCGTTGAAGGGGTTGCACCACGTAAATTACCTGAACTCCCCGTTGCCTGCCGTCTGGCGGGTCTTGAGCCGCTGAACATTGGCGCGGACAGCCTGTTTGTTAACGTCGGTGAGCGTACCAACGTCACGGGTTCTGCCAAATTTAAACGCCTGATCAAAGAAGAAAAATATAATGAAGCGCTGGAAGTTGCGCTTCAGCAGGTAGAAAGCGGCGCGCAAATCATCGACATCAATATGGATGAAGGGATGCTCGACGCCGAAGCGGCGATGGTGCGTTTCCTCAACCTGATTGCGGGTGAGCCAGACATCGCTCGTGTGCCAATCATGATTGACTCCTCGAAATGGGACGTCATCGAAAAAGGCCTTAAGTGTATTCAGGGCAAAGGCATTGTTAACTCGATTTCCATGAAAGAGGGAGTCGAGGCGTTTATCCATCACGCAAAATTGGTGCGCCGCTACGGCGCCGCCATGGTGGTGATGGCGTTTGACGAAGTGGGTCAGGCCGATACTCGCCAGCGCAAAATCGACATATGTCGCCGCGCCTACAAAATTCTTACCGAAGACGTCGGTTTCCCGCCAGAAGATATTATTTTCGACCCGAATATTTTCGCTGTTGCGACCGGTATCGAAGAACATAACAACTACGCCCAGGACTTTATCGGCGCGTGCGAAGACATCAAACGCGAACTGCCTCATGCGATGATTTCCGGTGGTGTGTCGAACGTGTCGTTCTCCTTCCGTGGTAATGACCCGGTGCGCGAAGCGATTCACGCCGTGTTCCTGTATTACGCCATCCGTAACGGCATGGACATGGGCATCGTCAACGCCGGGCAACTGGCAATTTACGATGATTTGTCTGCTGAACTGCGAGATGCCGTTGAAGACGTGGTCCTCAACCGTCGTGATGACGGCACTGAGCGTTTGCTGGATTTAGCCGAAAAATATCGCGGCAGCAAAAGCGACGATGGCGCGGCCGCGCAGAAAGCTGAGTGGCGCAGCTGGGACGTCGTAAAACGTCTCGAATACTCGCTAGTCAAAGGCATTACCGAATTTATCGAAGCTGACACCGAAGAAGTACGCCAGCAAGTTGCCCGCCCGATCGAAGTGATTGAAGGGCCGCTGATGACCGGTATGAACGTGGTCGGCGACCTGTTTGGCGAAGGTAAGATGTTCCTGCCACAGGTTGTGAAATCTGCCCGCGTGATGAAACAAGCGGTGGCGTATCTCGAACCTTACATCGAAGCCAGCAAAGAAAAAGGCTCAACCAACGGTAAAATCGTGCTCGCCACGGTGAAAGGCGATGTCCACGACATCGGAAAAAACATCGTTGGCGTGGTGCTGCAATGTAACAACTACGAAATTATCGACCTTGGCGTTATGGTGCCAACCGAGAAAATTTTGAAAACCGCGCGTGAAGTGGGTGCGGATATTATCGGCCTCTCTGGGCTGATTACGCCGTCGCTGGACGAAATGGTGAACGTCGCCAAAGAGATGGAGCGCCAGGGCTTTACGCTGCCGCTGCTGATTGGCGGTGCGACGACCTCTAAAGCGCACACCGCGGTGAAAATCGAGCAGAACTACAGTGGTCCAACGGTTTACGTACAGAACGCCTCACGTACCGTAGGTGTCGTTTCGGCCCTGCTGTCATCTACTCAGCACGACGATTTTGTTGCTCGCACCCGCAAAGAATATGTCACCGTGCGTACCCAGCATGGCCGTAAAAAACCGCGCACTCCGCCGGTCACACTTGCTGCGGCGCGTGAAAACGACCTGGCATTTGATTGGGCATCCTACACGCCACCGGTTCCACATCGCCCGGGTGTACAGGAAGTGACGGCCAGCATTGAAACGCTGCGTAATTACATCGACTGGACGCCATTCTTTATGACCTGGTCGCTGGCCGGGAAATACCCGCGCATCCTTGAAGATGAAGTGGTGGGTGAAGAAGCGCAGCGCTTGTTTAAAGATGCCAACGATATGCTCGACAAATTGCATACGGAAAAACTCCTGACGCCGCGCGGCGTGGTGGGACTGTTCCCGGCAAACCGTGTCGATGATGATATCGAAATCTATCGCGATGAATCTCGTACCCAGGTACAGACTGTGGCGCACCATCTACGTCAGCAGACCGAGAAAGTCGGTTTTGCCAACTACTGTCTGGCCGATTTTGTCGCGCCAAAACATAGCGGCAAAGAGGATTATATCGGTGCGTTTGCAGTGACGGGTGGTATGGAAGAAGACGCACTGGCAGAAGGTTACGACGCACAGCACGATGACTACAACAAAATCATGGTGAAAGCGCTTTCTGACCGTCTGGCGGAAGCCTTTGCGGAATATCTGCATGAGCGCGTGCGTAAGGTTTACTGGGGCTACGCGCCGACAGAAAACCTCAGCAACGAGGATCTTATCCGCGAAAACTACCAAGGGATTCGCCCGGCACCGGGGTATCCGGCTTGTCCGGAACACACCGAAAAAGCGACCATCTGGGAATTGCTGGATGTTGAAAACGTCGTCGGCATGAAACTGACCGAGTCCTACGCTATGTGGCCAGGTGCTTCGGTTTCCGGTTGGTACTTCAGCCATCCAGACAGCAAATACTATGCCGTAGCGCAGGTTCAACGCGACCAGGTGGAAGATTATGCGCGTCGTAAAGGGATGACCGTCACCGACGTTGAACGCTGGTTGGCACCGAATCTGGGTTACGACGCAGACTAGTTCGCTTCGACCTGGTTTACTAGCCAGTTTGATCCTGAGCAGTGCTCGCCCTCGTCACGGACTACGTGTACGCTCCGGGGTTGTGCGCTGTCCGAGTTCAAACTGGCTGTGGGACCTACGCTCGATCAGTAGACTTCTCCGTATATACTGGAAAGAGAAGGAATTTCTTAACTAATCACTTCCAGGAGAGCGTGTGCTTACTTTACTGCATCTGCTTTCTGCGGTGGCATTATTGGTATGGGGAACGCACATTGTGCGTACCGGCATCATGCGAGTGTATGGGGCCAATCTCCGTAGCGTGCTCAGCCGCAGTGTTGAAAAAAAACCATTCGCCTTCTGTGCGGGTATTGGTGTCACAGCACTCGTTCAGAGTAGCAACGCTACCACCATGCTGGTGACATCGTTTGTTGCCCAGGATTTGGTCGCACTCACGCCTGCACTGGTCATTGTACTGGGGGCTGATGTGGGGACTGCGCTGATGGCGCGTATCCTGACCTTCGACCTTTCCTGGTTATCGCCGTTACTCATCTTCCTTGGCGTTATTTTCTTCCTCAGCCGTAAACAGACGCGGGCGGGGCAACTTGGGCGCGTGGGTATCGGCCTTGGGTTGATTCTCCTGGCGCTGGAGTTGATTGTTGCCGCCGTGACGCCGATAACGCAAGCCTCTGGGGTGAAGGTGATTTTCGCCTCGTTGACTGGCGATATCATGCTTGATGCACTGATTGGCGCGATGTTCGCCATCATCAGTTATTCCAGCCTGGCGGCGGTACTACTGACTGCCACACTGACGTCGGCTGGCATCATCTCGTTTGATGTAGCACTTTGTCTGGTGATTGGTGCCAACCTCGGCTCTGGTCTGCTGGCGATGCTCAATAACAGCACCGCAAATGCAGCGGCTCGTCGTGTTGCTCTTGGAAGCCTGCTCTTCAAGCTGGTGGGTGGGGTGATTGTGCTGCCGTTCATTCACGTTCTGGCGGACACGATGCAAAAACTCTCGCAGCCAGAATCTGAATTGGTTATCTATTTCCACGTTTTCTATAACCTGATTCGCTGCCTGGCGATGGTGCCGTTTGCTGGTGCGATGGCCCGTTTCTGCCGTAGCGTGATTAGCGAAGTGCCTGAACTTGATACGCGCATGAAACCCAAACATCTTGATGTCACCGCGCTGGATACCCCGGCGCTTGGGTTGTCAAACGCGGCGCGTGAAACCTTACGTATGGGGGACGTACTCGAGCAAATGCTGGATACCTGGAGCAAGGTGATGCACGGTGAACCGCGTCAGGAGAAAGAGCTGCGTAAGCTCGCCGATGATGTCGATGTGCTGTACACCGCGATCAAACTGTACATGGCACAGATGCAAAAAGAGGAGCTGGCAGAAGTCGAATCGCGTCGGTGGGCGGAAATTATTGAGATGTCGCTAAACCTCGAACAGGCGGCGGATATTCTCGAACGCATGGGTAGCGAAGTGGCAGATAAATCGTTAGCTGCACGCCGGGCGTTCTCATCTGATGGCCTGAAAGAACTGAATATTCTGCTTCAGCAGCTCACCAGTAACCTGAAACTCAGCTTGTCGGTATTCTTCTCCGCAGATGTAAACAGTGCTCGCCGTTTGCGCCGTAACAAACATCGTTTCCGTATTCTGAATCGTCGTTTCTCACATGCGCACGTTGATCGCCTGCATCAACAAAACGTGCAGAGTATCGAAACCAGCTCGCTGCACCTCGGTTTACTCGGGGACATGAAGCGTCTGAACTCG
>NZ_DATERI010000039.1:0-6056 GCF_035271705.1 Buttiauxella sp. | reverse complement strand
CGGCAAGCTTCCATCAGCTCATCAACACTTTGTGATACAGGGAAACGATAGATTTTTGCTGAATCACGCAAACGCTGCATGTGTTCACGATGGCGGAACACCACTGGACCAATGTGAGACTCGTAGCAACGGATGCCTTCGAAGACCGATGTGCCGTAATGCAGCGCATGGGACATGACATGAACCTTTGCCTCGCCCCATGGCGTCATCTCACCATTGAACCAGATGTAATCAGCTTTCTTCGTTGTCATTATTCTCTTCCTTCTGCGCTCAGGCGCGGATTTGTTGTGTTGTTTGTTGCTGGATTTCGACGCGTCCAACGTCAACCAGTTTGCTTAATTGACTAAACAGTAATTCGACTGGGCGCAGGCTGGCAACGGTCAATTCAATATTAATATCCTCAGTGTTGCCCACCGTGACCATGTTCATAGAACATACTTGAAAACCGCGATGGCGTACCACGCGTAACACGCGCTCCAGCGTTTCTGGACGAAAACGGGCCTGAACAGCGAGCTGATGTTGCATCATGATAATTTCTCCAGCATTTGCGAGTTACTGGCACCGGGTGGTACCAACGGCCAGACGTTTTCATACTCATCAATTGAAACGTGAAGCATGTATGGACCTTCGCTATTGAGCATGGTGTCGATAGCAGCTTCAACCTGGTCTTTACGGGTAATGTGTTGGCCTGGGATACCGAAGGCACTGGCCAGCATGAGGAAGTCGGGGTTATCGGAGAGGTTGGTTTCGCTGTAGCGTTCGGAGAAAAACATTTGCTGCCACTGTCGAACCATCCCTAAACGCTGGTTATCCAGTAAAACGATTTTCAACGGTAATTTTTTTCGTTTTACGGTGCCCAGCTCCTGCACGTTCATCATGAAAGAGCCGTCACCCGAGATACAGATAACGGTATCATTCGGTCGGGCAACTTGCGCCCCGACTGCCGCTGGAAGCCCAAAGCCCATCGTCCCTAAACCACTCGACGTGATGAAGTTTTCCGGCCGAGTAAACGACATGTGTTGAGCCGTCCACATTTGGTGCTGACCCACATCGGTGGTCACTACGCATTCTTGTGGTTTGCGATCAGAGATTTGCTTGAGCAGCAACGGAGCAAAAATGGCTTCGCCTGGATGATCGTAACGCCAAGGGTTTTCAGCACGTAAAGTTGTGATTTCCTGCTGCCATTCTGCGATGTCTAACGGCTGTTGCAGGGCCTGTAATAATTGAGTCAGACAGCCCTGCAACCCGACATGCGCCTGGCGTAATTTACTCAACTCTGCCGGGTCGATATCCATATGAATAACTTTGGCGTGTGGGGCAAAGGTATTCAGCTTACCGGTTACGCGGTCATCAAAACGCGCGCCAACCGCAATCAACAAGTCACACTCTTGTACTGCCAGGTTCGCCGCTTTGGTGCCGTGCATCCCTAACATGCCGGTATAAAACGGATGGTCTGCCGGAACCGCACCCAGACCTTTCAGCGTGACGGTTGAAGGCATGTGGGTGACCGCGATGAATTCACGCAATGCAGGAACTGCCTGAGCCATACCGACTCCACCACCGACATACAGCATCGGCTTGCGAGCAGTAGCAATCATGTCGAAGGCTTGGTTCAGCTCTGCGTGCGGAATGTCAAAATCATCTTCAACAGTAGATAACCACGGCTCCAGGTCGCCTTGTGCCAGCTGGATGTCTTTTGGTATATCAACCAAAACGGGGCCTGGACGGCCAGAGTTTGCTATTTCGAAAGCTTCTGCGAGAACGCGGGGCAAATCATCAAATGATTCAACAAGGAAACTGTGTTTAGTACAGGCGAGGGACAATCCTAAAACATCAACTTCCTGGAAAGCATCGGTACCTATGAAGGGAGATGCAACCTGGCCGGTTATGGCAACGATTGGAACGGAATCTAACAGCGCATCAGCAAGGCCAGTGATTAAGTTGGTCGCACCAGGCCCGGAAGTGGCGATGCAAACACCTGTTTTCCCAGTAGAACGAGCATAACCGATGGCTGCCATGGCGGCGCCTTGTTCGTGACGACAAAGTAAATGTTCTACACCACCGTCATATAATGCATCGTAAACTGGCATTATTGCGCCACCCGGATAGCCGAAAACAGTCTCTACACCTTGCGCTCGCAACGCATGTACTACCCACTGTGCACCATTCATAGTTAGTTCCCCGTCTCATTATCGGAGAAACAGAATTTTATTCTGTAACGCATCATCTGTTGCTCTCCGAATTTCTTTACCCAACAAAAAACCCCCGGACCTTTCGGTGCGGGGGTTCTTTTCGATTCAGGCTTGATTTTTAAGCCTTTCTTTCTCCAAGTGCAGCCCCGCACGGTGGGATAATAATCACCACCACGCTAATCACGACTAGGCTAATCACTTGTAGAAGGGCTTTCATATTTGTATGTTCTGACAACTTGTTCGAAGTAATGCCTACAGAGTTATCACAGGGCCAACCTATTAGACAAGATTTTTTTATGATAAGTGAAAGGCCTTAAAAAAACACTGATGAAAAACTTATTTGTTTTCAACAAATAACACCATAATGAAAATATTTCATCCAGAGCAAACTCTTATTCTATTTTTCAAAACACACAATTACTAAATCTTTTGCGAGATACATCGCAGAATAATTGTCAAAAAAAGAAGTCTCGCTCGAAAGTCTGGAAGGTCTCCCGAGGAAGAACATTTCCCCTCTTTTGACGACCTCTGCTAACTGTCAGGATGAAGCCTCATCCCAGAGGAATCAACTATGTCACTGGCAGTTGTTTATACAAGGGCAGCTTTAGGTATCTCCGCGCCACTGGTCACCGTAGAAGTGCATATCAGCCAGGGCTTGCCTGGCTTGACCATGGTTGGATTACCGGAAACAACCGTACGTGAAGCTCGGGACCGGGTACGAAGTGCCATCATCAATAGTGGTTACACTTTTCCGGCCCGTAAGATAACCATAAATCTCGCGCCAGCGGATCTTCCCAAGGAGGGGGGCAGGTATGACTTACCTATCGCGCTAGCGCTGCTGGCAGCGTCTGAGCAACTTTCCATCGATAAGTTAGGTCAATATGAGTTCGTTGGGGAACTGGCGCTTACCGGTGCGTTACGTGGCGTCCCAGGCGCGATTTCATCTGCTATGGAAGCTTTAAAATCAGGGAAAAAGATTGTTGTTGCAGATGAGAACGCTGCAGAGCTTGGCTTAATTGAGCAAGCAGGTTGCCTTACGGCAAGTCATCTCACGGAGGTATGCGCATTTCTGGAGGGTAAAGGAGATTTGTCTTCCCCAGAAAAACTACAGCAGCCGCACATTGAGCATCGACAAGATCTCAATGAAATCTTTGGCCAGTCACAAGGGAAGCGAGCACTGGAAATCACCGCAGCTGGCGGGCATAACCTATTGCTCATTGGGCCGCCTGGTACAGGTAAAACCATGCTCGTCAGTCGTCTGACAACGCTACTCCCTCCATTAAGCGACAGTGAAGCACTGGAGAGTGCGGCTATTCTCAGCCTGGTCAATCCACACATGCTGCAGCAACAGTGGCGCCAGCGCTCTTTCAGAGCGCCTCATCACAGCGCTTCATTGGCTGCAATGGTTGGTGGAGGTTCGATTCCCCGGCCAGGTGAGATATCGTTGGCGCATAACGGAATCCTGTTTCTCGATGAGCTACCCGAATTTGAACGTCGTGTGCTTGATGCATTACGTGAGCCTATAGAATCTGGGGAGATTCACATCTCCCGTGCCCGGGTTAAAATCAGTTACCCCGCCAATTTCCAATTGCTAGCTGCGATGAATCCCAGCCCGACCGGGCATTACCAGGGGAAACATAATCGCTGTACTCCCGAGCAAACATTACGCTATCTCAGCCGCCTGTCAGGGCCATTTCTCGATCGCTTTGATTTATCAGTCGAGATCCCTCTGCCACCACCCGGCATGCTAAGTAACCCCGTTCTGAGCAGTGAAAGCAGTGCTGATGTAAGAACTCGAGTCATCGCCACACAACAACGGCAGCTTATACGCCAACAAAAACTCAATGCGAGATTGGATAACCATGAAATTCGCAAACATTGTGTTATTGAGCACAGTGATGCCATTTGGTTGGAGGAAACGTTGTTAAAGCTAGGATTGTCAGTTCGCGCATGGCATCGATTATTAAAAGTTGCACGAACGATCGCTGATATTCAGGAGAACGAGAAGATAAAGCGGGAACATCTTTTGGAAGCGCTAAGCTATCGTGCAATCGACCGCTTGCTCATTCACTTGCAGCAGCTTACCGGATAAAAAAATGGGGCCTTAGCCCCATTTTTATTAGTCATCACTGTCAGTGTAGTCTTCGACCGTGTCCGCCTGTGGCTTGCCACCGGAGAGTGTATGGAAACGCTTAGGACGCTTGATTCGCGTCATGTACTTGCTCCATACACGTTCAGCTTCTGTCACTGGCTCACGTTCGCCACGGCATACCGCGACAAACAGAACTTCTTCTTCACTACCAGGTTCACGCTTGCCAAGATCCAACTCATTGAACGCATAACCATAACGTTCTAATAGTTGGGCTTCCTTGATGGTGAAATCACCATGGCGAGCGAACCCGCGCGGATAATGTTTATTGTCGAAAAACCGATTAGTCGTCGTAAAGCTTTCCGCCATCCTGCACGCTCCTAATTCTCTTGGTCGAGCTATTTATGGCGCGGAGTATTAGTTACGCTTGACAGAGCGTCAAACAAAACATTTAAATCA
Organism: Buttiauxella sp.; assembly: GCF_035271705.1. Lineage (GTDB taxonomy): Bacteria > Pseudomonadota > Gammaproteobacteria > Enterobacterales > Enterobacteriaceae > Buttiauxella. Next base: position 1,316 of record NZ_DATERI010000039.1, on the reverse strand, counting down.
TAACGACAAATTTTTTTTGGGAGTGGGTCGTGGATACTGAATTATTAAAAACGTTCCTCGAAGTAAGCAGAACTCGGCATTTTGGACGAGCTGCAGAGGCTCTTTATCTAACGCAATCAGCCGTTAGCTTCAGAATTCGCCAATTAGAGAATCAGCTTGGTGTAAATCTTTTTACTCGCCATCGTAATAATATTCGTCTTACAACAGCGGGGGAACGTTTACTGCCTTACGCAGAAAATCTGATGAATATTTGGCTTGCTGCCAAGAAAGAGGTTTCCCACACATCTCAGCACAATGAGCTCACGATTGGTGCCAGTGCATCACTGTGGGAATGCATGCTCTCAGAGTGGTTAGTGACGCTCTATCAAGAGCATAAAGACATGCAATTTGAAGCACGTATTTCCCAACGACAGTCGTTGGTAAAACAGCTGCATGAACGACAACTTGATCTGTTGATCACGACAGAATCACCCAAAATGGACGAGTTTTCTAGCCAGTTACTGGGACATTTCAGCCTGGCACTTTTTTCAGCCTCTGCGCAAAAATCTACAACAGGGTTAACTTATTTACGTCTGGAATGGGGCCCTGATTTCCAACAGCACGAAACGGGGCTCATCAATAATGATGATATTCCCGTTCTGACGACCAGCTCAGCTAAAATCGCTTATAAGCTACTGTCACAGCTCAATGGTTGTTCATTTTTACCTGTGGAATGGGCTAAAGATCGCAAAGGAATTTATCAGGTACCGAATACCACTACGCTTTCGCGTCCACTGTATGCAATCTGGTTACAAAATAGCGACAAACAAAGCATAATCAAAGAGTTACTCAAGACACCACTCATAGCGCAGTAATGCGCTTTTGTAGTTTTAGGGAAGGATTTTGAGGAAATTTAGACAAAAAAAATCCTTTGCCGAAGCAAAGGATCATTATATGGCAGGGGCGGAGAGACTCGAACTCGCGACACCCGGTTTTGGAGACCGGTGCTCTACCAACTGAGCTACGCCCCTAAAGAACGCTTATTATTAAGCCCGCTAATTTAGCAGGCATAATATTTTTAATAAGTGGCGGAACGGACGGGACTCGAACCCGCGACCCCCTGCGTGACAGGCAGGTATTCTAACCGACTGAACTACCGCTCCACCGAATTTCTTTACTACCACCAGATGTCACAGTCTGGCTTTTACTGCTTTGAATTTGGAGCCTGGCAGTTCCCTACTCTCGCATGGGGAGACCCCACACTACCATCGGCGCTACGGCGTTTCACTTCTGAGTTCGGCATGGGGTCAGGTGGGACCACCGCGCTAGTGCCGCCA
>NZ_DATERI010000038.1:0-31352 GCF_035271705.1 Buttiauxella sp. | reverse complement strand
GGATAAAATCGAGAAAAGCTTCATCGATGATTAAAGCAATGCTGTTTTCGCGGCAACGCTGTGCAACCGCCAATAGTAAAGATCGCTCAAGCAAAAGCCCGGTTGGGTTATTCGGGGTGCACAAAAACAGGCAATCAAGATCGGGCGTTAATGCCTGAAGCAATGACTCATCGGGTTGCCAGCTATTTTCTTCAGACAGATAAAAATCGGTTATTTCACAACCTGTACGCGTTAATGCACGACGATATTCAGCAAAACCTGGCGTCAATAATAATGCCTTCCGTGGTGCAAGTTGCTGCACCAGATTAAATATCAGCTCCGTTTCACCGTTGCCTGCAAGCACCCATTCTTGCGGGACTTGATGATGGTTGGCCAACGCCTGGTGTAAAGCACGGTATTCAACGTCGGGATATCGCTCTGCCAGCGCCAGGTTTTCAACGATCGCACGCTTTAATGAATCGGGCATCCCGAGCGGATTAATATTCGCACTAAAATCGATAATCGAATTTGCATCCACTCCCATCACTGCTGCCGCTTCAATAATATTGCCACCATGCTGGCTGCTGAACGCCATACTTCCCCCAACAAAACAGACTTCGAAACATGAAGCCCAATGATACACTTATGCCAGTGCCAGCCACAGCCAACGTTTAGGTGAGGAACAGATGAAATTATGGTTAGTTCGCCATGGGCAAACCCAGGCAAATGTCGACGGGTTGTACAGTGGCATTTCTGAAACTCCGCTCACCGAACAAGGCATCATGCAGGCACAAGCCGTTGGCAATTTTTTAAATCATGTCGAGTTTGAAAAAGTGCTTTGCAGTGAGTTGGGTCGCGCTAAGCACACGACGCAGCTAATCCTTCAGCACCGAAACATCCCGGTTATCACTGAACCACGCCTGAATGAGATGAATTTTGGTGACTGGGAAATGCGTCACCACCGCGATATACAACATGCAGATGCCGAAAATTATGCGGCCTGGTGCAACGATTGGCAGAATGTGGTGCCGAAGAATGGCGAAGGCTTCCAACTTTTTTCTCAGCGGGTCAGTGAATTTGCGGCGATGCTCTCGGCGCAACCCAAAGAAGAGAATCTTCTGATTGTTAGCCATCAGGGGGTGTTAAGTTTGCTGATTGCTACCCTACTCAACCTGCCTGCAGCCTCGCTGTGGCATTTTGTGATAGAGCAAGGAGCATGGAGTTGCGTAGAAATCCGCGATGGCTTCACCACGCTTAGAACCCTTAATAATCGCGCTATTTACCACCCTGTGTCATAAGTTGTACGCGTCACAATTATCGTCAACCATTGACACTACAGTCCAGGCTGTTATGCTCCGCTGCCATAATTTCCTGCCCGCAAGCATGACTTTCCAAAACGGTTTTACAAAAATGGCGATGCAAACCAGGCCACTCGGTGGGATGATACCCCGCTTTGAGCGCCGCATTGCTGACTCGTCAGTAAGACTGCCCCATCCAATGGGTTAAATGCGGGCTACATCGAACACACTCTACTTTTCCCAGGGGGAACTCTTGCAGGGTAAAGAATTTCAAGATTTCATCGTTGATAAAATTGACGATCTCAAAGGCCAGGACATCGTTGCTTTGGATGTTCAGGGTAAATCAAGCATCACTGACTGCATGATTATCTGTACCGGCACCTCTAACCGCCACGTTATGTCTATCGCTGAACACGTCGTTGAATCATCCCGCAAAGCCGGTTTTGATGCGCTGGGCGTGAAAGGCATTAACGCGACAGACTGGGTTGTAGTCGACCTTGGCGAAGTTATCGTTCACGTTATGCAAGAAGAAAGCCGCCAGCTGTACGAACTGGAAAAGCTCTGGGGTTAATGCGTGAAGCTGCAATTAGTCGCAGTTGGCACCAAAATGCCTGACTGGGTACAAACCGGCTTTACCGAGTACCTGCGTCGTTTCCCAAAGGATATGCCATTTGAACTGGTAGAAATCCCTGCGGGAAAACGCAGCAAAAATGCCGATATCAAACGCATTCTCGAAAAAGAAGGCGAAATGATGTTGGCAGCTGCCGGCAAGGGCAACCGAATTGTCACGCTGGATATCCCAGGCCATCCTTGGGATACGCCGCACCTTGCCGTGCAACTTGAACGCTGGAAACAGGATGGTCGAGATGTCAGCTTGCTGATTGGCGGCCCGGAAGGTCTTGCCCCTGCGTGCAAAGCTGCCGCAGAGCAAAGCTGGTCGCTCTCCAATTTGACAATGCCACATCCTTTGGTGCGGGTGTTGGTCGCTGAAAGCCTGTACCGTGCATGGAGCATAACGACCAACCATCCTTATCACCGTGAGTAGATATCGTCAGGTAGAACTAAGCTTCGGATGAAATTACAGAATTCTTTTCGTGACTATACCGCTGAGTCTGCGCTTTTTGTGCGCCGGGCGCTGGTCGCGTTTCTCGGTATTTTGGTGCTAAGCGGTGTGCTAGTCGCCAACCTTTATAATTTGCAAATCGTCCGTTTCACCGACTACCAAACCCGTTCCAATGAAAACCGCATAAAACTGGTCCCCATTGCGCCTAGCCGCGGTATTATTTACGACCGTAACGGCACGCCAATGGCACTCAACCGCACCATTTATCAGGTTGAAATGATGCCTGAGAAAGTGGATAACGTGGAGGCAACGCTTGAAGCACTCCGCTCGGTGGTGGATTTAACCGACGAAGATATTGCCAACTTTAAAAAAGAACGCTCCCGTTCGCATCGTTTCACCTCTATTCCGGTCAAAACCAACCTCACCGAAGTGCAGGTTGCGCGTTTTGCCGTAAATCAATACCGCTTCCTGGGTGTTGAAGTTAAAGGCTATAAACGTCGCTTCTACCCGTATGGATCAGCACTGACGCACGTCATTGGCTATGTTTCCAAAATCAACGATAAAGATGTTGAACGTCTCGATAAAGACGGCAAGCTGGTAAACTACGCCGCAACGCATGACATCGGTAAACTCGGTATTGAACGCTATTACGAAGACGTTCTGCACGGACAAACGGGTTATGAAGAAGTTGAAGTGAACAACCGTGGTCGTGTTATTCGCCAGCTCAAAGAAGTGCCACCGCAAGCCGGGCACGATATCTATCTGACGATTGATCTTAAATTACAGAATTATATTGAAACCTTACTGACAGGCAGTCGTTCCGCAGTGGTGGTCACCGACCCTCGCACTGGCGGGATACTGGCGCTGGTTTCAATGCCAAGTTACAACCCGAACCTGTTTGTCGATGGTATCTCGAGTAAAGACTATTCCGGTTTGCTCAATGACCCCAATACGCCTCTTATCAATCGTGCGACACAAGGGGTTTACCCTCCAGCGTCGACGGTGAAACCGTATATGGCAGTTTCCGCGCTAAGCGCGGGGGTAATCACCCGGAATACGACGCTATTTGACCCCGGCTGGTGGCAGTTGCCTGGTTCTGAAAAACGCTATCGTGACTGGAAAAAGTGGGGGCATGGCCGCCTGAACATCACCAAAGCGCTTGAAGAATCTGCAGATACCTATTTCTATCAGATTGCCTATGATATGGGCATCGACCGCATGGGTGAGTGGATGCGCAAGTTTGGCTATGGGTCTTACACGGGAATCGATCTCTCTGAAGAGCGAGCCGGTAACATGCCTACGCGTGAATGGAAACTGAAACGCTTTAAAAAGCCGTGGTATCAGGGGGACACCATCCCTGTTGGTATCGGCCAGGGTTACTGGACGGCAACGCCAATCCAGATGAGTAAAGCGATGATGATTCTGATTAACGATGGCGTCGTACGCGTTCCTCATTTCTTGATGAGCACCGTTGAAAATGGCAAGCCCATTCCGTGGCAACAACCCGTACAACCGCCTGTGGGCGATATCCACTCGGGTTTCTGGGAAATTGCTAAAGACGGGATGTATGGCGTTGCCAACCGCCCTAACGGTACAGGCCATAAATACTTTGCTAACGCGCCGTATAAAGTTGCGGCTAAATCAGGAACAGCACAGGTCTTTGGCCTGAAAGCTAATGAAACCTATAACGCCCATAAAATTTCTGAACGCTTACGCGATCATAAATTGATGACGGCGTTTGCTCCTTACGATAAACCACAGGTTTCCGTTACCATGATTCTGGAAAACGGCGGTGCAGGTCCCGCTGTAGGCACCATCATGCGCCAAATCCTTGACCATATTATGCTCGGGGATAACAACACGGTTCTGCCTGCTGAAGTACCCGCAGCAGTGGGTGCAGAGGATCAATGACCATGACTGATAATCCGAATAAAAAGTCGTTCTGGGACAAAATCCATATCGACCCCATCTTCCTGGTGACCATTCTGGCGCTGCTTATATTTAGTTCACTAGTCATCTGGAGCGCCAGCGGTCAGGACCTGGACATGATGGAGCGTAAGATTGGCCAGGTCCTGATGGGGCTGGTGGTGATGGTCGTGATGGCTCAGATCCCGCCTCGTGTTTACGAAGGCTGGGCGCCGTACCTGTATATCATCTGTATCATATTGTTGGTTGCGGTAGATGCATTTGGTGCAATATCCAAAGGTGCGCAGCGCTGGCTGGACCTCGGGTTTGTTCGTTTCCAACCGTCTGAAATCGCCAAAATCGCCGTTCCGCTGATGGTTGCACGCTTTATTAACCGTGATGTCTGCCCGCCAACACTGAAAAATACCGGTATCGCACTGATCCTTATTTTCATGCCGACATTACTGGTTGCGGCTCAGCCCGATCTGGGTACCTCGATTCTTATTGCCGCATCTGGCCTGTTCGTCCTGTTTTTATCCGGCATGAGCTGGAAACTGATTGGGATTGCTGCCGTTTTGCTCGCGGCATTTATTCCGATTTTGTGGTTCTTCCTGATGCACGATTACCAACGTGCTCGCGTAATGATGCTACTCGACCCAGAAAGTGACCCACTCGGTGCGGGTTATCACATTATTCAGTCTAAGATTGCTATTGGCTCCGGTGGTTTGCGCGGCAAGGGCTGGCTGCACGGAACCCAGTCGCAACTTGAATTTTTACCAGAACGCCATACTGACTTTATCTTCGCGGTACTTGCCGAAGAGTTAGGTCTGGTGGGTGTTTTGATATTGCTGGCACTCTATCTACTGTTAATTATGCGCGGCCTTGTGATTGCCGCTCGCGCGCAAACCACCTTTGGCCGTGTTATGGCCGGTGGACTAATGTTGATTTTATTCGTATATGTGTTTGTTAACATTGGCATGGTTAGTGGTATTTTACCCGTGGTCGGAGTACCTTTGCCGCTGGTGAGTTACGGGGGCTCGGCACTCATTGTTCTGATGGCCGGGTTTGGTATCGTGATGTCGATACACACCCACAGAAAAATGTTATCAAAAAGCGTGTAAGTGGATGAGGTGGGTAATGGTAAAGCGTTGGCTTGGGATCTGTGTAGTAGCTGCATTACTGGCTGGCTGCTCGTCTGATGAAGGCGACCAACAGCAAGTAAACCAGCAACCGCAACCGGCGGTGTGTAATGGCCCGGTGGTTGAAATCAGCGGCGCAGACCCGCGCTTCGAACCGTTGAATGCTTCGGTCAATCAGAATTACGAAAACAACGGTAAGAGCTACAAAATCGTGCAAAATCCGGCGAACTTCAGTCAGGCCGGTCTTGCTGCCATTTATGACGCAGAACCCGGTAGCAATCTGACGGCATCGGGTGAAACCTTTGATTCGTCAGCATTGACTGCTGCACACCCCACACTGCCAATTCCAAGCTACGCGCGAATCACTAATATCGCGAATGGCCGTATGGTTATCGTGCGCATCAATGACCGTGGCCCTTATGGCAATGACCGTGTGATTTCATTATCTCGTGCCGCTGCGGACCGCCTGAACACCTCAAACAACTCCAAAGTCCGTATCGACCCGATTCTGGTGGCGCAAGACGGCACCATGTCCGGTCCTGGTACGGTTTGTACAACCATCGCCAAGCAAACTTATGCCCTGCCCGCACGCCCGGATTTAAACACTGGCATGGGGAGCGCAACCACTGCTCCGTCTGATGTACCTCAAAGTGACGTCCGCGCGATCAGTAATTCCACGCTTCAAAGTGAAGATACCACTGGCGCTCCGGTCAGCAGCAGTGGTTTCCTTGGTGCTGCAACACCGCTGGCTGCGGGCGTCATTGAAAATGACCCGCCTGAAGTTGTCGCAACACCCGCTGTGACAGCAACACCGGTGCAGGTCGTTCCTGTGCAACAAAACGCGCCGGTTACCGCTCCTGGTTCAGTTCAGGGCAACGTACAGACAACCGCTCCTGCTGCCACTGCCTCTGGGCATTATGTGGTTCAGGTAGGTGCGGTCAGTGACCAAAATCGTGCCACACAATGGCAACAGAAACTGAGTCAACAATTTGGTGTGCCGGGCAAGGTTTCCAGTAATGGTGCCATGTACCGTGTACAACTTGGGCCGTTTAGTAGTAAAGGCGAAGCTGCTGCACTACAACAACGCTTGATGAGTGAAGCCCAACAGCAATCTTTCATCACTAACGCACCCGCTATGTAAGTGGTTATGTCTGGCATCCGCCTGGCGTCAATTAATGTAAATTTCATTAACAAATGATGCGCGAAGACGGATGCCAGCAAAAATCGCTTTTGCTATAGTAAGGCACTTTTTTTTATTCCAATCATGGATGTCGTTGTTCTAATCATGAATACAGCCCCTTCTTTTCGTTTTGTTAAACGCCTGGCACTGGGTACAGCCCTGACTCTTTCGGGTATGGCTGCTGCACACGCTGACGACCTGAACATTAAAACCATGATCCCTGGCGTACCGCAGATTGATGCTGAAGCCTACATCCTGATTGATTACAACTCCGGTAAAGTTCTGGCTGAATCCAATGCCGACACCCGCCGTGACCCCGCTAGCTTGACTAAAATGATGACCAGCTACGTCATCGGTCAGGCAATGAAAGCCGGTAAATTTAACGAAAGCTCAATTGTGACTGTGGGACAGGACGCATGGGCTACGGGCAATCCCGTCTTCAAAGGTTCATCTTTGATGTTCCTGAAACCAGGCATGCAAGTGCCAGTATCACAGCTGATTCGCGGGATTAACCTGCAATCAGGCAACGATGCTTGTGTTGCAATGGCCGATTTCGTGGCGGGCAGCCAAGATTCTTTCGTCGGTCTGATGAATAGCTACGTTTCCGCTCTTGGCCTGAAAAATACCCATTTCCAGACGGTACACGGACTGGATGCAGAAGGTCAGTTCAGCTCAGCGCGTGATATGGCACTGATCGGCCAGGCACTGATTCGTGATGTGCCAAACGAATATGCTATCTACAAAGAAAAAGAATTCACCTTCAACAATATCCGCCAGACAAACCGTAACGGCTTGTTGTGGGATACCAGCCTGCAAGTTGACGGCATCAAAACCGGCCATACCGACGCTGCGGGTTATAACCTGGTGGCTTCCGCAACCGAAGGCCAGATGCGCCTGATTTCCGCCGTTCTGGGTGGCCGTACCTACAAAGGTCGCGAAACTGAAAGTAAGAAACTGCTGACCTGGGGCTTCCGTTTCTTTGAAACTGTTTCTCCACTGAAAGCGGGTAAAGAGTTTGCTTCTGAACCAGCCTGGTTTGGCGATAACGACCGTGCATCATTAGGTGTGGATAAAGATATTTACCTGACTATCCCACGTGGCCGCATGAAAGACCTGAAAGCGAGTTATGTGCTTAACACCACTGAACTGCACGCCCCGCTGCAAAAAAATCAGGTAGTTGGGACTATCAACTTCCAACTTGATGGCAAGACTATCGAACAGCGTCCACTGGTTGTGCTTCAGGAAATGCCTGAAGGTAACTTCTTCAGTCGTATCATTGATTACATCAAATTGATGTTCCATCATTGGTTTGGTTAATAATTGAACACTTGAAAGAGTGGAAGTTATCCCCATATACTATGAATCAAAGCTACTCCCGCCCTGGTGGCGGGAGTTATCATTTTTAATGCCGTAACGCTGGAGCTACCATGAAAACCAATCTGAAAGAATTGCTCGAATTCCCGACCTCCTTTACTTACAAAGTGATGGGTCTGGCGGAACCTGAGCTGGTTGATTTGGTCGTTGAGGTGGTGCAGCGCCACGCACCTGGTGACTACACCCCGCAGGTCAAGCCGAGCAGCAAAGGTAATTACCACTCTGTCTCGATTACCATCACTGCGACCCACATCGAGCAAGTTGAAACCCTGTACGAAGAGCTGGGCAATATCGACATCGTTCGTATGGTACTGTAAGTTCCTGCCCGGTCTTCTGACCGGGTATTGCTTTTTCTCGCTGTGATATACTCCTTCCACTTTTAACCTGCCGGAGACGATGTTTTGTCTCAAGATACGATACAAATCCGCCAACTTGGCCTGCAGCCCTATGAACCGATTTCGCAGGCAATGCATGACTTTACAGATACCCGCGATGAAACCACAGCCGATGAAATTTGGTTGGTAGAACACGAGCGCGTATTCACACAAGGCCAGGCAGGGAAAGCGGAACACGTACTGGTTCCCGGTGATATCCCTGTTATCCAAAGTGACCGGGGGGGGCAAGTGACCTATCACGGGCCGGGTCAGCAAGTCATGTATGTGCTACTTAATCTTAAACGCCGCAAACTGGGTGTTCGGGAACTGGTCACCATCCTTGAGCAGACCGTGGTTTGCACGCTCGCAGAATTGGGAATAGAAGCCTATCCCCGTGCCGACGCGCCAGGGGTTTATGTTGATGGGCGTAAAATTTGCTCTCTGGGTCTGCGCATCCGCAAGGGCTGTTCCTTCCACGGGTTAGCGTTGAATATTGATATGGATCTCAGCCCGTTTTTACGAATCAATCCATGTGGTTACGCGGGTCTTGAAATGACGCAGGTGAGTTCACTGCGACCAGGCGTGTTGCCTGAAGATGTACAACCGTTGCTTATCAATAACCTTATTAAGTTACTTAATAATCCATCAGTTAAATATTTAACCGCATAATATTACTTATTCTGATGACTGCGCCTTCACTGGTGCAGTTTTATCTGTCACATTATTCAGCAGCGCTTTACTTTATGATTAGTTTTGTATACCTTCCTCTGGCTAAATAAAGGGGTGGCGTTATCATTTCCGTCTGTAAAAGCCCCCTACTCTCAATAATAGTTATTTAAACCATTGACGCAGTGAATGCGTAAGTTTAATTATCATCCTTTTTAATATTATTGGCATTTATTAAATATATTATTCAGCGACCATTAATATATATCTATTTGAATAATATAACCTGAATGGATTCCCGTATCAGTTCACCAAGGAGAGACGTTTCATGAACAGAGATGAAAAAAATAATCACCCAACATTCAAAACACTACGGGGTATTGATCTTAATTTATTAACTGTTTTCGAAGCAGTCTATATTCATAAAGGGATCGTCAATGCAGCCAAAGTGTTAAATTTAACACCTTCAGCGATTAGTCAGTCCATCCAAAAATTGAGATCAACATTTCCCGATCCATTGTTTATCCGTAAGGGACAAGGTGTCACCCCAACGGCCTATGCGGCACATTTGCATGAATATTTTAGCCAGGGACTTGGGTCGATTCTGTGTGCGTTAGATGTCAATAATAACTACGATAAAGAGCGGATTATTACCGTTGCGAGCCAACCTTCCTCAGGCGCGTTATTGATGCCACAAATCTATTCGGCGATTCAGAAAGTGAATCCAAAGTTATCTGTACGCAATGTGCCCGTGGTTGAGCGTCAGTTATCACAATTTCAGGCGGATATTGCCATCGACAACCGTCCTCATCATGGCCCCGGAATCAGTAGCTACAAACTGTATGATGACCGCCTGGTCGCAGTATGCCGCCGTGACCATCCGAATGCAGAATCAGTATTCTCCGATGATGAAAATCAAGGAATGAATTACACCTTTTTGATTATGCAGGATGATTTGTTGGTCGATACGCGGCAACTCATTAACGAAGTCTTGCCTAACCGCAAGTTCACGTTTAGCAGCTATAACATGTTAGCTATCGCTTCAATGCTCAGTAGCAGCGACCTGATTGGCTTTATGCCATACAAAATATTTGAAATGTTTTCCGGCCCTTTCCAACTTAAAACTGTAGGGGATGAGAAATTTTCAGCCGTCACGCTTGCCACCACCATGCACTTCAACAAACTCAGCTCACGCGATCCCATATTGCAGGAAGTCATCGACGCCATTATTCAAGAATTTGAAGAAGAGTAGTTATATCGACCTCGTGGCCTTGGCGACGAGGTCGATTTGCCAATTGTTAACGTAGAAAAGCGCACAAACCAACAACTCATTTACAATTCTTTCCCACATTTACTGCTCTGTCAGGCTGATTTATCCTCTCTAGTGATGGTATACTGCGCGCGCTATTAAAAAATAGTTGATAAATAAAACATTCAATTAGCCTGAATTCGTTACACCCTAAATAATTCGAGTTTTAAGCAGGCGGCCTGGCCATAAGTCATCAGGAACATAGCAATCTATGTGACTGGGGCGCGCGGACGCAGTCAACGCCCTTAAAACTTGAAGTATGACGGGAGTATCAGCAACTGGAACACGTACGATATGAGTAAACCCATTGTAATGGAACGCGGCGTTAAGTACCGTGACGCCGATAAAATGGCTCTGATCCCGGTTAAAAACGTGGTGACCGAGCGCCAGGAGCTGTTAAGAAAGCCGGAATGGATGAAGATCAAACTTCCATCTGATTCGACCCGAATTCAGGGTATCAAAGCGGCAATGCGTAAAAATGGTCTGCACTCTGTGTGTGAAGAAGCTTCCTGTCCTAACCTGGCAGAATGTTTCAACCACGGAACAGCAACCTTTATGATCCTTGGCGCAATCTGTACTCGCCGCTGCCCGTTCTGTGACGTTGCTCATGGTCGCCCGGTAGCACCTGACACCAATGAACCGGCTAAACTGGCGCAAACTATCGCTGATATGGCGTTGCGCTACGTGGTTATCACATCAGTTGACCGTGACGATCTCCGTGATGGTGGTGCTCAGCATTTCGCTGATTGCATCAGCGCTATTCGCGAGAAAAGCCCAACAATCAAAATTGAAACGTTGGTGCCGGATTTCCGCGGGCGTATGGACAAAGCTTTAGAGATCCTCACCGCCACGCCACCTGATGTGTTCAACCACAACCTGGAAAACGTTCCGCGTATTTACCGTAAGGTTCGCCCAGGTGCTGATTACAATTGGTCTCTGAAACTGCTGGAGCGTTTTAAAGAAGCGCACCCAGACATCCCGACCAAATCAGGCTTGATGGTAGGTTTAGGCGAAACGAACGAAGAGATTGTGGAAGTGATGCGCGATCTTCGCCGCCATGGCGTCACGATGCTGACCCTTGGCCAGTATTTGCAACCGAGCCGCCATCACTTGCCAGTGCAGCGTTATGTCAGCCCGGATGAGTTTGAAGAGATGAAAGCAGAAGCGCTGGCGATGGGCTTTACCCATGCAGCATGCGGCCCGTTTGTTCGTTCTTCTTACCATGCAGATCTGCAAGCCAAAGGCATGGAAGTCAAATAACGATGTAACAAATTGTTACTTTTGATTTGTACAAGGCACAAAAAAACCGGCTAATTAAAGGCCGGTTTTTTTATCTGTGCAAAAGATGAGTCTTGATCAGTCTTTGTGCGTAATACGGTCGGCTGTTGCATCCGTATTATTAGCAGCCTTCGCGCTGGTCTCGTCTTCATTCATGGCTTTCTTGAAGCCCTTGATTGCCGCGCCGAGGTCGCCACCGAGTGTGCGCAACTTCTTGGTGCCAAATAATAAAACAATCAGCGCACCGACCACCAACAACTTCGTAATACTAATCTCACCCATAGCAACCTTCTTTAATCATGCATGCCGTGAATACGGCGAATAATACACTGAGACAATTAACGGCTATTTTCCCGTGCGATACAATAGCAACCTGTAACAGGTTGAATCAAGATCTGCTCAAAAAATAATCACAACAACTGTGGCGAAGCGAAACGTCGGTTTTTCAGCACCGGTAGCATGGCTCTCACCTCGGCAAGATGCTGGCTTTCCAGTTCAGCATAGAATAGCGCCGGACGCTGATTTGCAGCCGCAACCACAACACCGAGCGGATCAACTACCCGGCTGTGGCCAATGTTTTTATTACCGCATTCCCCAGCGGCCACCACATAACAGGTAGTATCTAGCGCGCGAGCCGCCAGAAGTGTTGACCAGTGCATTTCTTTGTTTGGGCCACGTAGCCAGGCAGCTGGCAGGACTAAAACTTCTGCACCAGCTAAAGCCAGACTTAACGCCATCTCTGGAAAACGCACATCGTAACAGGTCATCAATCCCACTTTAAAGCCCTCAACATCAATCAAAGGCGGCATACTTTCTCCCGCATCAACCAAACGGGATTCCTGCATGTTAAACGCATCATAAAGATGAAGCTTCTGATAACGGGCAATGACCTCACCACCACGAATAGCCAGCAAAGTATTGGCCGCCCGCCCTGGTGTGGTTTTGATATGCAGCGTCAGAATTGTGGTCAGCTGGTCATGGCGGCTTTGCTCACAAAGCTGCTCGATATACGCTTCATTCATCGTTTGAGCTGATTTGACCGACAAATCTGGATCGTTGTCGTCCCGAGCCAGCACCGCCTCGGGAAGCACCAGTAAGTGTGCTCCTGCAGATTGAGCCTGCATCATCAACCCGATACAGGTTTGGACGTTTTCCTGCCAGTTATTACTCACCGCAAACTGCCCTACTGCAACTTTCATTGTGGTTTCCCAAAAGGTCGCGAATATTTTCAGTATACCCGGTGTGAAACGCCCTGTGCTGACGTTACACTCATTCTCTTTCGTATTATAACGAACAGGAAATTATCGTGTTGCAGATACTATTAGCCGTGTTTATTGGCGGCGGGACAGGGAGCGTTGTGCGCTGGTTGCTCAGTATGAAACTCAACCCCTTGCATGGCGCCATTCCGATGGGCACATTAACAGCAAACCTGGTGGGTGCATTTATTATCGGCCTGGGGCTGGCGCTGTTCACCAGAATGACGCATCTCGATCCCGTCTGGAAATTGTTGATAACCACCGGTTTTTGCGGCGGTCTGACGACGTTTTCGACCTTTTCGGCAGAAGTCGTATTCCTGATTCAGGATGGACGTTTGGCATGGGCTGGGTTAAACATGCTACTGAACCTCGCAGGCTCGCTGACGATGACCGCCATCGCATTTTGGTTAGTTTCTTTAGCATACGGCCACTGATTCGCAACGCGTTAAGGTTAGCTTAATTTTTGTCTGCCATTCTGGTTGAAAAATAGCGTGGGACAAAATGATGAAAGAATATGTTGTCGGGTGGACAGCGGTGCTGGTAAGCGCGCTGATTGTGGTGAGTTTTGTGAAAGTTTATCTATTTGCCTGAGTTTTAAGCAAAAAAAACCCGCCTTAGCGGGTTTTTATAATCTACTGGTAATGCCTTAGATAGGCATTACGTTTGCAGCAGATGGGCCTTTGGCACCGTTAGTGATTTCAAACTCAACGCGCTGACCTTCAGCCAGGGTTTTGAAACCATTGCTCTGGATTGCAGAGAAGTGCACGAACACGTCTTTGCTACCATCTTCCGGAGTAATGAAGCCAAAGCCTTTTGACTCGTTAAACCACTTAACGTTACCTTTAATCTTAGACATCTAAATTACCTTTACATGAAAAACGACACAAATGCTGTGTCGAACACCAGTACACCAATTGTGATGGATTTTGTCCAGCCCAGATGTGCTAAAAAGTGAGAAATATTGCTCCCTCTTTTAAAAAATGTGCAGTAGCCCATATTTTCAAACAACAGATAGCAAACATATGGATACGGATTTATTCCGGCTACGCTGAAAATCAGAATGAGTCGCGTAGCCGGGTCAAACCAATCTTATTTATGTCTTTTCAGTAACACATACATTGCAGGGATCACCAGCATCGACAGTAACGGTGCGGTAATCATGCCACCAATCATCGGTGCCGCTATACGGCGCATGACTTCTGAACCGGTGCCATCGCCCCACATAATAGGCAACAAACCCGCCATAATCGTCGCTACTGTCATGACTTTTGGCCTGACACGTAACACCGCACCTTCATGCAGCGCGCGCATTAGCATGGGTTTCCCTCCTAATGGTTCGAGCGCTTTATGCCTCGCAATGGCTTGATTTAGATACAGTACCATTATTACGCCAAATTCAGCCGCCACCCCAGCTAAGGCTATAAACCCAACGGCTCCAGCGACAGATAAGTTATATCCGAGCAAATAGATGAGCCATACTCCACCAATTAACGAAAACGGCAGTGTTCCCATAATTAATAACGCATCACTCACTCGCGAAAATGTCACGTAAAGTAAGACGAAAATAATAACCAAGGTGAAGGGTAAGACTATTCTTAATTTAGCGCTCGCACGTTCAAGATATTCAAACTGACCAGACCAGGACAACGAAACGCCATCGGGTAATTTCACCTGTTGGGTAACGACGCGTTGCATCTCCTCTACGGCAGATTTTAAATCTCTTCCACGCAAATCAACGTAAACCCAATTAGATAAACGGGCGTTCTCACTTTTCAGCATCGGCGGGCCATCGGTAATACTGATATCGGCTAATTCAGAAAGTGCAATCTGACTGCCATTTGCCGTGATTACTGGCAGGTTTTGCAGCTTTTTGACGTTATCACGAACTTCACGCGGGTAACGAACATTGATCGGATACCGCTCACGCCCCTCGATAGTTTCACCAATATTCTGCCCCCCAATCACGGTCGCCACCAGCGATTGCAACTCTTTGACCGACACGCCATAACGCGCCGCTTTCAGCCTATCGATATTGATATCCACATAACGCCCGCCACCAAGCCTTTCTGCGAGTGCAGACGTCACCCCCGGAACTTGCTTCACTACCCGTTCGATTTGCGCAGCCACTTGTTCGATAGCGGCAATATTATTGCCATTCACTTTGATACCGACCGGGCTCTTGATACCGGTCGCCAGCATATCCAGACGGTTACGAATCGGCGGTACCCAAACATTCGCGATACCAGGCACTTTGACGATGCTATCAAGCTCACTCACCAGTTTGTCCATCGTCATCCCCGGGCGCCACTGGTCGCGCGGTTTAAAACGGATCGTCGTTTCTATCATCGTAAGCGGCGCGGGGTCGGTTGCCGTATCCGCACGCCCAGCCTTACCAAACACCGTCGCCACTTCAGGCACGGTTTTGATTAAACGATCGGTTTGTTGCAACAAACGCCCAGCCTCACGTGCCGAAATCCCCGGTAATGTGGATGGCATATACAGCAAATCCCCCTCATCGAGCGGTGGCATGAATTCACTACCAAGGCGACTGAGCGGCCACAATGTCGCCAGTAAAACCGCTCCGGCAATCACCAGTGTGGTTTTCGGTCGCACCAAAACTTTATCTAACAGCGGTTCATAAGCGGCTATCAGCCAGCGGTTTATCGGATTGGCCTTTTCGTCAGGTATTTTCCCGCGAATGAAATAGCCCATCAGAACCGGTACAAGCGTAATCCCCAGTCCCGCCGCCACGGCCATGGCATAAGTTTTAGTGAATGCCAACGGCGAGAACATCCGCCCTTCCTGCGCTTCAAGAGAAAATACCGGGATAAAGGACAGCGTGATTATCAGTAAACTACAGAACAACGCAGGCCCCACTTCGACGGCTGCCTGCTCTGAAATGCGCCAGTAATCGGCACCCGTGGGCTGTTTATCGGGATTGTCGTGCCGCCATTGTTCCAACACTTTATGCATGTTTTCGATCATCACAATGGCCGCATCGACCATCGCCCCAATCGCAATCGCAATCCCCCCCAACGACATAATGTTGGCGTTCACGCCCTGGTAGTGCATGACGATAAACGCACCCAGAATACCCAATGGCAACGTTATCATCGCCACCAGCGCCGAACGGAAATGGAACAAGAACAACGCACAAATAATGGCCACAACGATGAACTCTTCCAGTAATTTATGGGAGAGCGTTTCTATCGCATTTTCAATAAGATGTGAGCGATCATAGACCGGAACAATTTCCACGCCCGCAGGCAAACTTCGCTGGATTTGCTGCAGCTTCGCCTTCACCGCATTAATGGTATCCAGCGCATTTTTTCCATAGCGCATCACGATGATGCCGCCAGCGACCTCGCCTTCACCGTTAAATTCAGCGACTCCACGGCGAATTTCTGGCCCCATCCGCAGCGTTGCGACATCGCTGAGTAAGACCGGGACACCTTCACGCGTCGTAATAACCACCTGCTTGAAGTCATTGAGATTTTTCAGGTAGCCTGCGGTGCGCACCATATATTCGGCTTCGCCCATTTCGATAACCGAGCCACCCCCTTCCTGATTGGCACTCTGTACCGCATTGATGACCTGCTCATGGGTGATGTTCAGTGCGCGCATCCGTTGAGGATCGAGCACAATTTGATACTGCCGCACCATGCCGCCAACACTCGCCACTTCCGAAACATTCGGCACGGTTTTTAGCTCAAACTTCAGCGTCCAATCTTGTAGCGCACGTAAATCTGCAAGGCTGTGTTTACCCGTTCTGTCCACCAGCGCGTATTCATACACCCAGCCCACGCCTGTCGCGTCTGGCCCCAACGACGCTTTTGCCTCGGCTGGCAGTTGCGACTGAACCTGGCTTAAATATTCAAGAACGCGTGAACGCGCCCAATACGGGTCAGTACCATCTTCAAACAGAATGTAGACATACGAGTCGCCGAACATCGAAAAACCACGCACGGTTTTCGCCCCCGGCACCGAAAGCATGGTCGTCGTGAGCGGATACGTGACTTGATCTTCAACCACCTGCGGGGCTTTGCCCGGGTAATTAATACGAATGATCACCTGCACATCCGAAAGATCCGGTAACGCATCCAGCGGCGCACGTTGCAGCGACCAAATCCCCCATGCGGCCATCATGATTGCCGCCAACAGAACCAGCAGCCGATTTTTAAGTGACCAACGAATAACGGAGGCAATCATTTCATCGTCTCCGACATTGGCATTAAGTGAGTAATCACCGCTCCGTGTTCGTCATCCAGGGTAAAGCTGAACATCACACTGTCACCCACTTTCACGCTTTTAGCGTCGTCGGCGGATTTCAGCGAGAAATCCATGGTCATCGCACCCCATTTGAGTGCCGGAATTGGCTTGTGGGAAAGGGTAATGGCATCACCAGTCATCTCTATCACCACGGCCTCGCCCTGATATTGCGGACTGGCAGGCACAGCCGTTTTTTCCTGTGGAAGCGCGCTACGCAGGCTTGCCTCAGAATCAATCAGGAATTGACCGGACGTAACGACGTTATCCCCCTCCTTCAATCCTTGTTTAATCTCGACCCAGCCATTTTGCGCCATCCCTGCCACCACATTGACGGGGGTAAAGTGCCCGTCCCCTTGGGTCACTAACACCCGGCTGGCGCTGCCGGTTTCAATTAACGCTTCTTCTGGAATAGCCAAAACAGGTGGCAGATTGAGTGGATTCGCCAGTTTCACATTGAGATACATACCCGGCTTGAGTTTCAGTTGCGGGTTATCCAACACGATACGGGCTTTCAGTGTTCGGGTGCTGGTTTCCATATTCGGCAGCAACTCACTGACGCGCCCGTGGAAAGCTTCGCCCGGCCAGCTATCGTTCGAAGCCACAATCTCACTTCCCACCTGTAGCACTTGCGCCTGGGATTGCGGGTAGTCGATAACAATCCAGACTTTCTCGAGACTGGAAATCTCAAACAACGGTGCGGTTGCCGTGACTTGCGCACCTTCTCGCGTTTCCAGTTTGTTGATATAGCCTGCGTGTTTGGCTCGCACTGTCACGCGCGTTTGCGGTTTACCGCTACGCTCAACCTGGCGGATGATTTCAGCGGGCATGAACTGGAGTTGTAACCGTTCACGTGCAGCGGAACTTAATGCACTGTCACCCAAGCGGCGCACGGCGAGATATTCTTGCTGCGCCGCCGTCCATTCTGGGATCCAAAGCTGCGCCAACGGTTCGCCCGCTTTTACAAATTGTTGGGGGGCATTAACAAACAGCTTCTCCACCAGGCCATTAGCGCTGGCGGGGATAATCTGCACGCTGCGTTCATCCGTTGATACAGTGGCAAATGCATCAAATTGATAATAAATAGTTTTCTTCTCAACCTGTGCTGTTTTGATTCCCAGGTTTTGCTGCTGACGTGCACTGACCGTCACCCCGCCGTCTTCGGTGGTTTCATCGGCATAGCGAGGGACTAAATCCATATCCATAAACGGCGATTTACCCGGCTTGTCGAAACGCTGACCTGGGGTCATCGGGTCATACCAATAGAGAACTTTTCGTTCAGACTGAACCGTAGGCGCCGTGGTGCTGTGGCTTTGCTTGCCCAGGTAATATCCCACGCCAAGGGCGGCGGCGACCGCGAGCGCTAACAACGAAATTTGCGTGATAGTTTTCATTATTAATGATTGTCCGGTGGCGTCAGGTAGCGAAGAGCGGCCCAGGTTTCAGCCACGGTTTTTTCAGCGCTGTACGCGGTCAGTTGGGTATCAAGCAGAGTGCGGCGGGCATTGAGTAGGTCGGAAAGGGTCGACTGCCCAGAACGGTATTGCGCTTCAATCAATGAAAGTCGTTGGTGCTGCAGAGGCAAAATCTCGTCCTGCTGGCGTAGCCAGAGGGTTTGTGCCGCTTGATACTGCGCCACTAATGTGCGAACCAACGCAACACGTTCCCGATTCGCAATGGCCAGTTGATCGTTGGCTTCCATTGAACGAGACATATCCGCTGCCAGGTCTTTGTCCTGACGTTGCGATTTGAAGAGCGGCATGTCCACGGTAAACATCACGCCACCCAAGTCTTCGTAATCATCCGCACGATGGGCGTAATACACCTCAACGCCGACATTCGGTTTCGCTGCCACTGCCGATTGCGCCGAGCGAGCTTTGGCGACATCGGCCTCACGCGCCGCTTCAATCACTTCCGGATGTTGTCCGACGCCTTGCTCCAGAACTTTAGGGTCAGCCGGTAAACGTTGGTAGCGCGGTAGATTGCCACTGACAGAGTCAATATCCTCACCGGTCAGTCGCAGCAAGCGCGTCTGTGCCAGCACGACATCGCGCTGTGCGAGCGTCACTTTATCCTGCATATCTAAAAGCGTCATGCGGATATCCACAACGCTTGATGCGGGGTTACTGCCGCTGGCAACCGTCGCCTTTTGTACCCCAACTTGACGCTCCGTTTCTGCCACCAGCTTTTGTGCCGTCACCAGCACTTTTTCTGACAATGCCAGATCCATCCAAGCCTGCGCGGTTGTTCTGAGCAACTCGGCCCGAATGACATTGGCTTTCGCTGCACTGCTGGCTGATTGAGCCAAAATAGTTTCAGCTTTACGGTCGCGTTTTTCCTCGCTGATATAATCCTGCATGATGCCAATACGCTGCATGGTCATGCCTTCGCGGGTAAGTCGATGGCTATTGCCGCCCTGCACTGGGACGTTTTCAATACCAAATTTCAATTTAGGATCAGGTAACTGGCGAGCAGAATCAGCCATAGCATTCAGAGCATTGCTCTGATTACGGTTGGCGGAAAGTTCAGCTGAATAACGCTCAGCGGCGGTCAGGGTCTGTTGCAGACTGAACTCTGCCGCATTCGCGGTGAAGACAGACATAGCCAACAGCCCCCCACCGAGCCATAAGCTCAGGGAATGTAGTCTCATATTGATCTCAGTTACTTAGTCGGTGTAACTGATACTAGCGCGTAACCTTCTGCCTGCTGGCTGAAAGTGAAGTCCACCGTATCACCCGCTTTAACCACCGGTAATGTTGCATTTTCAGGCAGGCTGAACGTCATTGTCATGGCAGGCCAGTTAAGTGCTGCGATGGGTTTGTGGGCAATAGAAACGGAACGGGCAGTGGCTTTTTTCACAACCCCCTGACCATGATAAATTTCCGCCGCCATGTGTTGTTCCATGGGCATTGGCATGTCGTGGGACATATCGTGAGAAGCGGCATGAGCCACAGTGATGAAAGTCAATACGGACAGCGCAATGGCTGAAAGAGCACGAGCAGAAAAAATAGACATAAAAAATCTCCAGAACACAAGTCAAAGGACGGCAAAACGCCTGAATGCCCTAAATCTAAAAGGCATAAACCAAGACAGTGCTGGAGTTATTCTCTAAAGCGACAAAACCGAATCGTGGCGGGGGGGCCGGTTGCAGGGGGCGTTAATAAGCCAACGGACGACGCGGTTTCATTACATTCAGGAACCACTAAAGCCAGAGTATTTGACGCAGGTATTGCAGCCAAAGAACTGTGGCTATTATCTTTTTGCATCACATCAGGAATACAGTGTTTCTCACACAACATTCCTTCCGTACTCGCCAAATCTTGTGTGCTATTCATCAGCATATGCTCACTATGCTGAATGGAAAGCGCCTGCAAACTAATGTCTACCGAGCAATCATGCGATGCCACTGCGACCTGGCTGTTGACAAACAGCCAGCCAAACGCCAACAGCAGCATCAAAAGATGCTTTCTGAAAAAGCGTAAATGGCTTGTCGACCAGACAGTGGATTGCACAATATTTGCCTCAAATAACCTGGTTGGCAGTATAAACATTAGCCCATTATATTTTAAAGGGATTTTTAATGGTTTTACATTTAGATATTTATTTAACAATTGCGCAATATATTATTAATTAAACAACCTTCAAATGCTGATTAATAGAACGATTAGCTCTACAAATAAATAATGCATATCAATAAGTAAATGTCATAATTGCAACACTGCCTACAAAAGTTTCATGGCAGTTGAAAGAAGCTCGCTAAATTTGATACTCATCAGAAATCGTTGCCTGTGATTCAGGCAGATTGACACCGCTTTCGCAGACGGCTTTCAAACCGTGACATACCCAAGCGACTTCACGATGCAGGTAGGCGGCAATCGAGTCAATCCTGATGAGCTTACTCCAGTCAGTGATTCGGGTGAACGAGAACAGCCAACAACCCTGAATATTGAAGGGCGACGGGTATATTTTTTTATTTTTCTGGCATGGCGTTACGTTTAGGTCCGGCCAACAGATGCCGAATACCAAACGCAACAGGGGGCTTTAATGCTGACGACTATTGAATTACTTATTGGGCTTGTGGTGATTGTTGGTGTAGCTCGCTACATCATCAAAGGCTACTCTGCGACCGGCGTATTATTCGTCGGTGGCTTAACATTACTGATTGTTAGTGCCCTTATGGGCCACAAAGTTTTACCAGGCAGTGCTGAAAGCACCGGTTACACAGCAACCGATATTGTCGAATATGTCAAAATCCTGCTGATGAGCCGTGGCGGCGATCTCGGCATGATGATCATGATGCTGTGTGGTTTCGCCTCCTATATGACGCATATTGGTGCTAACGACATGGTCGTTAAGCTCGCATCAAAACCGCTGAAATTAATAAACTCACCCTACATTCTAATGATTGCCGCGTATTTCGTGGCATGCCTCATGTCCCTGGCGGTCTCTTCTGCGACTGGCTTGGGTGTATTGCTGATGGCAACATTGTTCCCAGTCATGGTGAACGTAGGTATTAGCCGGGGTGCGGCAGCTGCAATCTGTGCCTCCCCTGCTGCAATCATTCTGTCTCCAACCTCAGGCGACGTGGTGCTGGCTGCGAAAGCGGCTGAAATGACACTGGTTGATTTTGCCTTTAAAACCACCGTGCCAATTTCTATTGCCGCGATCATTGCGATGGCGATTGCCCACTTCTTCTGGCAACGCTATCTGGATAAAAAAGAGAACATCAGCCCTGAAATGCTCGATGTTAGCGAAATCCAGACTACCGCTCCTTCTTTCTATTCCATTCTGCCGTTTACACCCATTATTGGTGTGTTGATTTTCGACGGTAAATGGGGCCCGCAACTGCATATCATTACTATTTTGGTTATCTGTATTCTGATTGCGGCAATCATTGAATTCTTCCGTGGTTTCAATTCACAGAACGTCTTCTCTGGGCTTGAAGTTTGCTACCGCGGTATGGCTGATGCCTTCGCAAACGTCGTAATGTTGTTGGTAGCGGCGGGCGTGTTCGCCCAAGGCCTGAGCACCATCGGCTTTATCCAGAGCCTGATTTCCATTGCGACGTCGTTTGGCTCCGCAAGTATCATTCTGATGCTGGTGTTAGTCGTCCTCACGATGTTGGCCGCAATGACCACTGGTTCGGGTAACG
This sequence comes from Buttiauxella sp., assembly GCF_035271705.1. Classification (GTDB taxonomy): domain Bacteria; phylum Pseudomonadota; class Gammaproteobacteria; order Enterobacterales; family Enterobacteriaceae; genus Buttiauxella. The sequence goes on along the minus strand of NZ_DATERI010000038.1, from coordinate 9,113 downwards.
CACCGTTCTACGCTTTTGTTGAGATGATCCCGAAACTGGCGCACTCCTCTGGTATCAACCCGGCATACCTTGTGATTCCTATGCTGCAAGCGTCCAACCTTGGCCGTACTATTTCTCCGGTTTCCGGCGTGGTTGTGGCCGTCGCGGGTATGGCAAAAATCTCCCCATTCGAAGTGGTAAAACGGACTTCAGTTCCGATTGCGGTAGGTCTGGTTGTGGTGATTATCGCCACCGAGGTCCTCGTGCCGTCGGTTGCGGTTGTTGTTGGGGGCTAATCCCCACAGCTCACAGCGCCCGATAGGTGCGCTGTGGGCGTCCTACCTTGCCATAAACAATTTCCGCCATAATTTGCTGGCGACTTGCGCAAAACTCAAGGTAACGTCTGGCTGTTGTGCGGCTAAGTTTTAGCACCCCGGCCACGGTTTCCGCCGTATGACGAGCCTCGGGATCAGCGAACAATAACTGCACTTTCTCAAGTGTCAGCTCATCAATCCCCACCGGCAGAACCTCTTTTTGTTCCCCACGCGCATAAGCATTAAACATATCGTCAATCTGGCGCTGGCTGGCGCTGGCATTATGGGCCAGCATTTGCATTCGTAGCTGAAAGCGTTCAAGGGTTTGCCCAAGTCGTTCATACGCAATCGGCTTCACCAGATAATCGAATACACCTGCACGCACTGCATCCGAGACGGTGTCCATATCACTGGCAGCGGTGGTGAATACCACGCCTGTGGGATATCGGGTTTGAGCCAATTCGTGCAACAACGCTGTCCCTTTACCGTCAGGCAAATAGTTATCTAATAAAATGAGATCTGGCTTAAATCGTTCAATCATTATTCTGGCTTGTGCTAAGTTGCCAGCCAGCCATACTTGCCCACAACACGGAAGCTGGCGAATAAACTCAGCGTGCATTTCTGCTAACACCGTTTCATCTTCAACAATTAAAATTTTAATCGGTAGGGTCATTGATCTTTTTCACTTTCGGAATAAACACAGAAAATAAAGAGCCATTGGGTTCGTTGTCTTCCAACGTTGTTATCCCACCACAGCGATTGACGTAACTGACGACCAGATACAATCCAATACCCTGTGCGTCCTTGTTATCGGTTTTAGTACTTACACCTCGTTCAAAAATAAGTTCGCACAATGCCTCAGGTACACCACAACCATTATCGGTGACTTCAATAATCACCTCAGGGCCGTCATCACTTAGAAACAGCTCAACGATTTTATTACCATTGAGATTTTTTAGACTGGCATCAAATGCGTTATCCAGAAAATTCCCCACAATCGCCGAAAACTCCGTACTGTCCAACCCTTCAGGAAGTTTTAATAGCGGGCTTCGGGTGAAACAGGCGGATGGAATGTTCATCGCCATATCGCGCACACTTCCATTGCTCAGATAACGGGCAGTTGTTATGGGATTGTGTTAAAAATAATCCACCCAGTAAGAGGAATGCTTATCTAATTTATACATTAAATCAATTAAACAAATAAAAACCAGGTTACAACTCGCAAAAAAATTAATTAACGAAATAAAAACCATTAAGTCTATTTAAATCAACCTCCCTTTGTGAATCAGTTCAATATCTGCCACGTAAATTCCCCTTACGATCTTCTTACCAGAATAAAATTAGCGAAAACGCAATTGAAAATAAAATGTTAACAATTGCATAAATAACAAAAACCACACTTAACACGCTCCAGGAAACCGGAATTCATGTTTGGCAATACTGTATTATCCCAGGTGAAACGCGCTGAAAATATAAAGATGTCCGCTATCGTACAATTCCTGCGTGAAAACGACCTGAGCATAGACACCACGGTAGAAGTCTTTATTACCGTTACCCGTAATGATCAACTCATTGCCTGCGGGGGAATTGCCGGAAATATCATTAAATGCGTGGCGATTAGCGAGTTAGCACGCGGTGAGGGGCTAGCGCTAACCCTTGCCACGGAATTAATTAATCTGGCGTATGAGCGCCAATGCCCAAATCTTTTCATCTATACCAAAACGCAAAACGAAGCGTTATTTAAGCAATGTGGTTTTTCTACCCTCACCAGCGTACCCGGTGTCATGGTGTTAATGGAAAACAGCGCGACACGCCTGCAACGCTACGCCAGTTACCTCACCACATTACGCCGCACGGGCCGCAAAATTGGCTGCATTGTGATGAATGCCAATCCCTTTACCCACGGTCACCGCTATTTGATACAAAAAGCCGCGGAACAATGCGACTGGCTGCATGTATTTTTGGTTAAAGAAGACACCTCACGCTTCCCTTACGAAGACCGCCTGGCATTGGTTCGCGCAGGCACCAGCGATATTAAAAAACTCACCGTTCATCGCGGGTCCGAATACATCATTTCGCGCGCCACCTTCCCTTGTTATTTCATCAAAGAGCAAGGCGTTATCAACCATTGCCACACCGAAATTGATCTGAAAATTTTCCGCCAGTATCTGGCTCCAGCGCTGGGTATTACTCACCGTTTCGTCGGCAGTGAACCGTATTGCAAGGTCACTGCCAGCTACAACCAGGATATGCGCCACTGGCTGAATACTCCGCAGCTCTCTGCACCCGTCATTGAACTGGTGGAAATTGAACGTCTGCAATATCACGGCATGGCTATTTCCGCCTCCTGGGTACGCAAGTTGTTGGTGAAAAAAGAGTTCGACACCATCGACTACCTGGTCCCGCAAACGACCCGCGATTACATACAACGCATGCACGAATCTCGCCCGAACCACGCAGTGGCTGAGCCACTCGAATCCACATTAACAGGTGAAAAATGAAAATTACTCATCCAGCCGTTGCTGGCACTCTGGAATCTGGCGATGTGATGATCCGCATCGCTCCAGCCAACACGCAGGAAATCGATCTGCAAATCAGCAGTAGTGTTGAAAAACAGTTTGGCTTCGCTATTCGCGCCACTGTAATGGAGATCCTCGTTCGCCATCAGATTCAGGGTGTTCAGTTAATTCTCGATGATAAAGGTGCTCTGGACTGTGTGCTGCGCGCTCGCCTGGAAACGGTGCTGGTGCGGGCAAGTGATGCCACCACTTTGCCTTGGGAGGAAAAGGCATGACTCCGGAACAAAAAACACGCACCCGCCGCAGCATGTTGTTTGTACCGGGAGCCAATGCTGCCATGGTCAGCAACGCCTTTATTTATCAAGCCGACGCACTGATGTTCGACCTTGAAGACTCGGTTATCTTGCGTGAAAAAGATGCCGCCCGCCGCCTGGTTTACCATGCACTGCAACATCCGCTTTATCAGGATATTGAAACTATCGTGCGCGTGAATCCGCTGGATTCCGAGTATGGCATTGCTGATCTCGAAGCCGTGGTGCGTGGTGGCGCAGACATCGTACGTCTGCCAAAAACTGATACTGCACAAGATGTTATCGATATCGAAAATGAAATCACGCGTATCGAATACGCATGTGGTCGCGAACACGGCAGTACCGGATTGCTTGCCGCCATTGAATCACCGCAAGGCATTACTCAGGCGGTGGCGATTGCTCATTCGTCACAACGCTTAATCGGTATCGCTCTGGGGGCGGAAGATTACGTGCGCAATTTGCATACCGAACGAACACCTGAAGGTATCGAGCTGCTTTTTGCACGTTGTTCCATTCTACAAGCCGCCCGTTCTGCCGGTATTCAGGCATTCGATACCGTCTATTCCGACGCCAACAACGAAGCCGGATTTTTGCACGAAGCCACGCACATCAAACAGCTTGGTTTTGATGGCAAATCACTGATCAACCCGCGCCAGATAGAGCTGTTACACAACCTCTACGCCCCTTCGCAAAAAGAAGTCGACCATGCCAACGCAGTGGTGGAAGCGGCTGAGGCATCTGCCCGTGAAGGGCGCGGTGTGGTTTCGCTGAACGGAAAAATGGTCGACAGCCCGGTTATCGAACGTGCTCGCCTGGTGTTATCCCGTGCAGCACTTTCCGGTATTCGTGAGGAATAAGGTAAAAAAATGACGACGAAACAACAACGCGTAGCCGCATGGAATCGCCGCAGTGAAGGCGAATACCCTGTCTATAAGAATGCGTCAAAACTGAATTTGCAGGCGCAAAAACCCCGTGGCAAAAAACTATGCAGCTCGCTTGAGGAGGCGATTCGCCGATCTGGCCTGCACGATGGCATGACAGTTTCCTTCCATCACGCCTTTCGCGGTGGCGATCTGACACTCAATACCGTGATGGCAACCCTCGCCAACATGGGCTTTAAAAACCTGACACTGGCCTCAAGTTCGTTGAGCGATTGCCATGCGCCGTTAATCGAGCATATCCGCAACAATGTGGTGACACGCATTTATACTTCTGGCCTGCGCGGCCCGCTGGCAGAGGAAATTTCACGCGGCTTGTTGACAGAACCGGTGCAAATCCACTCACACGGTGGGCGCGTTAACCTTATCGAAAACGGCGAGCTAAAAATCGACGTCGCCTTTCTCGGCGTCCCCTCCTGCGACGAATTGGGTAACGCGAATGGTTACACCGGGAAAGCCTGCTGCGGCTCGTTGGGTTATGCCAAAGTCGATGCCGAAAACGCACGTCAAGTGGTGTTACTGACCGAAGCGCTGCTGCCCTATCCCCACAATCCTGCCAGCATCATGCAGGATCAGGTCGACCTGATTGTGCAAATTGAGCAGGTTGGTGATGCCGATAAAATCGGTGCCGATGCCACACGTATGACCTCAAATCCACGCGAGTTGCTGATTGCCCGCACGGCGGCAGATGTGGTGGTCAATTCCGGCTATTTCAAAGAAGGTTTTTCCCTGCAAACCGGCACAGGCGGCGCATCACTGGCGGTCACACGTTTTCTGGAAAACAAAATGTATAGCCGTGGTATTCACGCCGGTTTTGCCCTTGGCGGCATCACCGCCAGCATCGTGGATTTGCATGAAAAAGGGCTGATTAAAAAACTGCTCGATGTACAGAGTTTTGACCGCACCGCTGCCCAATCGTTGGCTCATAACCCGAATCACATTGAAATCAGCGCAAATCAATATGCCAACTGGGGTTCAAAAGGGGCATCCGTCGATCGTCTGGATGTCGTGGTGTTAAGCGCCCTGGAAGTCGACACCCAGTTTAATGTCAACGTGCTAACCGGTTCTGACGGTGTATTGCGTGGTGCATCAGGCGGCCACTGCGATACCGCCGTTGCAGCAGCACTTTCCATTATCGTTGCTCCGCTGGTACGCGGGCGCATTCCGACGTTGGTGGATGAGGTCACCACCTGCGTCACACCTGGGTCAAGCGTCGATATTTTGGTTACCGATCACGGTATTGCGGTTAATCCCGCCCGTCCTGAACTGGCTGAACGCTTGAAAGCCGCTGGGATGAAAATCGTCTCCATTGAAGGGTTGCGCGAACGTGCGCAAATTCTCACCGGCATTCCCCGAGCCATTGAATTTACTGATCGCGTCATTGCCGTAGTGCGTTATCGCGATGGTTCAGTGATTGATGTCGTTTGTCAGGTGAAGGAGTAAATCATGCCGCTATATCTGTCATCAGCCAGTCACATGTTCGTCTCACTGCCTGCGCTACTTGCCAGCCGGGAAGCCAGGCAGGCAAGGCAACAGGAGTGGCTCGTTAGCCACGCCGTGACTCTGATTTCTTTTACCGTTGTTGCACCCGGTGCGGTCAAAGATAGCGTGCTGACACGGCGCATTTTCAATCACGGTTTCAGGGCGTTACTGCAACTGGCCGAGCGCTGCGGCTGGGAAATCAAAAAACAGCGCAGCTTTACACACACCTGTGGAGCGCAGGGCCTGCTGGCGATAAACGCACCCGCAGATAGGGTGAAGCTCGCCACCATCGAACTTGAACAACACCATCCGCTGGGGCGACTGTGGGACATCGACGTGCTAACCCCAACGGGGGAAATACTCTCACGCCGCCACTTTTCGCTACCCGCCCGGCGCTGTTTAGTGTGCCAACAAGATGCCGCCGTATGTGCGCGACAACAACTGCACCCACTAGCCGAATTACATCAGCGTATGGAGGCTCTGTTGGATGATGCAGAAAACTCGACCCCACGTTGATTGTCACGTGGTCCCGTCATCCTTTCTCGAACATTACTGCGAACTTGCGTTCCGTGCATTACTGGCGGAGGTGAACTTAACGCCTAAGCCAGGACTGGTCGACAGGAACAACTGCGGTTCGCATAAAGACATGGCACTGGAGGATTTTTATCACAGTGCGGCGGTGATACGCGGCTATTTCCCGCTCTTCATCCAAACCGGTGCCAACACCGCAATGCTGCCTGCATGCGAGGTTTTGCAATATTTACGCCCCATCGGTATGGCGTGTGAAACCGCGATGTTTCATGCCACGGCGGGCGTCAACACCCACAAAGGCAGCATTTTTTCACTGGGGTTACTGTGCGCCGCCATTGGCCGTCTTTATCAACTCCAGCACATGCCAACGCCAGAGGCGATTTGCCAGACCGTAGCCACCTTCTGTCACGGGCTGACCGAACGTGAATTACGCCACAACAATCACCAGCAAACCGCCGGGCAACGGCTATTCCGGCAACTCGGTTTAACGGGTGCACGCGGTGAAGCTGAAGCAGGTTATCCGCTTGTGATTAATCTCGCACTGCCGCATTACCGCGCTCACCTGGCACAAGGAACCGACCCGGAACTGGCGTTGCTCGACACTCTTTTGCTGCTGATGGCGAACAACGGAGATACCAATGTGGCTTCACGTGGTGGTGTAGCGGGTCTGATCTGGCTGCAACACACCGCTCGCACCTTGCTCGCCAACGGCGGTATCTGTAAGCCCTGCGATCTTCACCACCTATACGCTTTCGACACAGCATGTATCGCACACAACCTCAGCCCTGGAGGCAGCGCAGACTTGCTGATTGTCACTTGGTTTTTAGCTCAATTAGCAACATGCAATTTCAACCATAAATCATAAAAATTCCTTGCTGGAGAATCAGTTATGTCTGTTTCAAAAGATAAAATATGGAAGTTACTGGCACCGTTTGCCGTGCTGGCTGTGATGCTAGTCATTCCAGTACCCGACGGCATGCCTCCGCAGGCATGGCACTACTTTGCTGTATTTGTGGCGATGATCGTGGGAATGATCCTCGAACCCATCCCAGCAACCGCGATCAGTTTTATCGCGGTCACTATTTGCGTTATCGGCAGTGAATACCTGCTGTTTGACGCCAAAGAGTTGGCGGATCCCGCCTTTAATACTGGAAAACAAGCGTTGAAATGGGGGTTGGCTGGCTTCTCCAGTACCACTGTCTGGCTGGTGTTTGGTGCGTTTATTTTTGCGCTGGGATATGAAGTCACCGGATTGGGTCGCCGTATCGCGTTGATCATGGTGAAGTTCATGGGCAAGCGCACGCTGACGCTCGGTTATGCCATCGTGATTATTGATATTCTGCTGGCACCCTTTACCCCGTCTAACACCGCGCGTACTGGCGGTACGGTTTTTCCGGTTATCAAAAACCTGCCACCGTTATTCCAGTCCCATCCAAACGATCCTTCCTCGCGCCGCATCGGTGGTTATTTGATGTGGATGATGGTTATCAGTACCAGTCTTAGTTCGTCGATGTTTATCACTGGTGCGGCACCGAACGTGCTGGGACTTGAGTTCGTCAACAAAATTGCAGGTATCCAAATTAGTTGGATGCAGTGGTTTTTGAGTTTCCTGCCAGTGGGGATTATTCTGCTGATCGTGGCTCCGTGGCTGTCTTACGTGCTCTACAAACCAGAAATCACGCACAGCGAAGAAGTCTCTAGTTGGGCAAAAGACGCACTACAAGAGATGGGTAAACTCACCCGCAAAGAGATAACCCTGATTGGTCTGGTGCTGTTAAGCCTGGGATTGTGGGTATTTGGTGGTGAAATAATTGATGCGACAGCGGTGGGTTTGCTGGCTGTGTCACTCATGCTGGCGCTGCACGTGGTGCCATGGAAAGACATCACCAAATATAACAGTGCATGGAACACATTAGTGAACCTGGCAACACTGGTCGTGATGGCAAGCGGGCTGACACGCTCCGGTTTTATCGACTGGTTCGCCAACACCATGAGTACACACCTGGAAGGTTTCTCACCCAATACCACGGTTATCGTGCTGGTACTGGTGTTCTACTTCGCGCATTACCTGTTTGCCAGCCTGTCGGCTCACACCGCCACTATGCTGCCAGTCATCCTGGCGGTGGGGAAAGGTATTCCCGGCATCCCAATGGAACAGTTGTGTATTTTGCTGGTGTTGTCGATTGGGATCATGGGCTGCCTGACACCTTACGCAACCGGCCCTGGCGTCATCATTTACGGCTGCGGCTATGTGAAGTCGAAAGACTACTGGCGTCTGGGAGCCATTTTCGGTGTGATTTACATCAGCATGCTGCTGTGCGTGGGCTGGCCGATTCTGGCACTGTGGAATTAACCCGATTCGCTTTCAGGACGAAGCGTCTCTCTGAGGCGCTTTTTTTATGATTAAATAAGGAATCATCAATTAATCGAATGAGAAAGGCATGAAATTCATCTGCCGAACTGTGCTATTTACTCTCGCCTGTACCACTACTTTCCCTGCTCTGGCAGAAGATCTTAAGCCCACGCAATATGCCGACTTTGACCGTTACGTGCTTGCCCTTTCCTGGCAAACCGGTTTTTGTCAGAGCATGCATGAGCGTAATCGCAACGAACCTGCTGAATGCAAAACCCAGCAGGAACAAAATGACAAACGTGCTTTTTTGACGGTACATGGGCTGTGGCCAGGGTTACCCAATTCCGTGGCATCCCGCGGTGTGGATGAGAAACGCTGGATGCGTTACGGCTGCGCAACCCGCCCGGTTCCAAACATGGCGGAAGTGCGCGGTTCACAAAAGTGCCAGGCACCTGCACCTGAATTATCCGCAGATATCGCCAGTAAACTCGCAGGTGCCATGCCTGGCGCGGGTGGTCAATCGTGCCTTGAACGTTATGAATATGCCAAGCATGGTGCCTGTTTCGGCTTTAATCCCAATGCTTACTTCGCCACCATGGTTCGTCTGAATGATGAATTCAAACAGAGTACCTTTGGAACCTTCCTTGCGGAAAACTACGGTAAAGTTGTTACCCGTAAATCTTTCA